>JAGSHA010000154.1 GCA_023954795.1 Oceanospirillaceae bacterium
AGCAATTGGGCACTATTCACATAACGGTATTCGCCTGCTCAAATCGGGTCGGCTGGAAGACACCGAGAAAAACCTGAATCAGATTTCCAACCTGAAAAAGCGCGCAACAACGATTATCACCCGCCTTAAATCACTGGCCCTCAATCAGCCGGTGAATCTGGTGGTGGTAGATATTCAGCATGTTGTTGAGAATGCCCTTCTGATGCTTGAAGGTGACGAGGTCAGGAAGTTAACCACCATCGACGTCACTTTCCAGAAGCAGAAGAATTTGGTAAAAGCGGACTCCGTTCAGCTTGAGCAGGTTGTCCTGAACCTGATTACCAATGCTCTGGATGCGGTGACCGATCAGCCTGAAAAACGGATCACGATCAACTGCCGACATGAACATGGCCGTATAGAAATACATGTGCAAGACAGCGGTCCCGGTATTAGCAGCGCGTTAAGAGAGCAAATATTCGAGCCGTTCTTTACCACCAAACGACGTAATCAGAGCCTGGGACTCGGTTTATCCATTTCCTATAACATAATTAAGAAGTTTAACGGCAAGCTGACCGTAGACGATGAATCGGACACCGGCGCATCGTTCTGTATTCAGCTACCCGAATACCGGAGTGATAAGTGATGAGTTCAGCCATGCATCATGGCCAGGTCATCGTCATCGATGACGAAGAGATCGTACGCGAATCAATGATCCAAACCCTTGAGCTGGAGGGCTATACCGCGGCGGCTTTTGAGGATCCGCGCGCCGCGATAGCCGAATGTTCCATGAATTGGCTGGGTGTCATTATCTGTGATGTACGTATGGACATCATGCACGGGCTGGAGGTCTTACAGAAAATACTGGAGATCGACCCGGAAATACCGGTCATCATGTTTAGCGGCCACTCTGACATCGCCATTGCGATTGAAGCAATTCGTAAAGGGGCCTACGACTTTCTTGAAAAAAATGATGACCCTCAACACCACCTGAATACCGTCGAGCGCGCCTGGAAGAAACGCGAACTGGTGCTGGAAAATCGTCGGTTACGCCAAGCCATCGACGGGCAACACGAGATTGATAAACGCTTGGTGGGACAGACCGAAATCATGGTGCGACTTCGGGATACCGTTCTACAGTTAGCTCAAGTGGATGTGGATCTGATCATCAACGGTGAAACCGGTACCGGCAAAGAGGTTGTTGCAAAGTGCCTTCACGACTTCAGCCCCCGTAAGGATAACCCCTTTGTTGCACTGAACTGCGGGGCGGTCACCGAATCGGTGATAGAGAGTGAACTGTTTGGTCATGAAGCTGGCTCTTTCACCGGCGCAAACAAGAAACGGATCGGCAAGCTTGAATACGCCAGTGGCGGCACGCTGTTTCTGGATGAGATCGAGAGCATGCCCCCCTCTCTTCAGATCAGGCTACTGCGCGTCCTGCAAGAGCGAACCCTGCAGCGCTTAGGCGGCAACGAGGATATCAACGTTGATATCCGGGTGATCGCGGCCTCCAAAGAGGAACTGAGAGATGCGGCTGACCGGGGAACGTTTAGGGAAGATCTCTACTACCGACTGAATGTAGCTAATATCGATCTGCCCAGCCTGAATCAGCGAAAGGATGATATCCCACTTCTCTTCAGCCATTTCGCAGAACAGGCGTGTCAGCGATTTAACCGTGAGAGCAGACCTGTCAGCGACTTTCTGCTGCAGCAACTCTGTCTGCAATCCTGGCCGGGCAACGTCAGGGAACTGCGCAACGCGGCAGAGCGCTGGTCTCTGGGTTTACCCTTCGGCAGCAATATCAGCATCTCAGAAACGCCAAAGGAAGGGAATCTGGATGAACTGGTTGCCTGCTATGAGCGGGAGATTATCTTATCGGCACTCAAGGCCAACGAAGGTCAGGTTGAATTAACCGCCCAGGCATTGGGTATCCCGCGTAAGAAGCTGTACCTGCGGATGAAGAAGTATGACCTGGATCGCAAGGACTTTGGCTGATCAGCGCAACACACACCGAGTGAGTCAAAAGTGACTCAGGCAATAAAAACCGTCTGAGTCAAAACCGTCCCAACACTCACCAACCCAAAATAGGTACATAATCATAACCCACTGTTTATAAACGATTTTTAATTTTTCTTCAGGTTTGGCCCCGGCCTTGCAATATCAGTTATAGCCAATGCCATCGGTATGGTTAACAAAACTGAGATCTGGAGAATAATAATGAAACGTTTTACCCATAAAGCCGCTGTACTGCTTACATCCCTGCTCACGCTGGGGGCCACCAGCAATGTATTAGCAGAGAAGCGCTGGGATATGCCAACCCCTTACGGAGATGGTACACACCAGACCCAGGTAGCACGCAGCTTTGCTAAAGAAGTGAACGCCAATTCCGATGGCAAGCTGACGATCAACATCCACTCCGGTGGCTCTCTCATCAAACATCCGGAAATCCACCGCGCGGTTAAGACTCGTCAGGTACCTGTCGGTGAAGTGTTTATCGGCCGCCTCGGTAATCTCAACCCTATTTTCAAGCTGGACAACATTCCGTTTCTGGCAACCGATTTTGATAGCGCTGAAAAACTCTACCAGGCGTCTAAGCCCGAGCTGACAAAGGCGCTGGCCAAAGAAAACCTGATCTTGTTGTACACCTCGCCATGGCCTGCTCAGGACCTGTACACCAACAAAGACGTTAATGGTTTGACGGACCTGAAGGGTTTGAAGATGCGCTCTTACAGCCCAACCACGTCTCGTCTGGCTGATCTGATGGGAACAACACCCGTCAACATTCCGTTCAGTGATGTTGCCCAGGCATTCACTACCAACGCCATTGACGCCATGATCACGTCCCCAAGCACCGGCGTAAACGGTCAGAGCTGGGACTACATCTCCCACTTCACCACGATCCACGCGTGGATTCCTAAGAACATGGTGTTTGCCAACAAGCGTCTGTTCGATCGTCTGGATGAAAACACCCAGCAGGTGATCCTGACAGCCGCTGCGAATGCAGAGAAAAAAGGTTGGGCACTGGGTCGTAAGCTGGCGGTAGAGCACACCGACACACTGGCTAAAAACGGTATGAAAGTGGGCGAGCCAAGTGCTCAGCTGATTAACGAACTGGAAGCGATCGGTTCCACCATGGTCAATGAGTGGGTGAGCGAAGCGGGTGATTCCGGTCGTGCCGTATTGAACGCCTATCAGCAGCTTTAATCTTTTGATCAGGTAACGCCTGACGCTTTCAACAATCAGGCGTTACCCCGACCAATACGATGCATGCATACATTATAAAAAACCTATAAACCCGACTATTTCGGATGATCAGTCCGACATAACAGTAATAAGGATGTTGGGGTTTCTGGTCAGGCAATCGGGTGAGAATAAAATGCAAACACTCAAACACTACTTTTACTTACTTTCAGCGGTGTTATCGGGCACCTGTCTGGTCGCGATGACTGTGCTGATTCTGGCTCAGATAGCCGCGCGAACATTCGGCGTCATCATTCCATCCTCTGAAGACTTCGCAGGCTGGTTACTGTCCGCAACCATCTTTTTCGGTCTGGCTTATACCTTTAATACCGGCAATCACATCCGGGTCACTATCCTGCTCACCCGCTTGGGTGGAAAAACGCGTCGCCTGGTTGAGTTCATCAACCTGTCAGCGGGCACCCTCATTAGTGGCTACCTCGCGTATTACACCGCCTATACGGTTTACGAATCCTATATCTATGAGGATGTAACCGATACGTATCTGGCGATGCCGCTCTGGATCGTACAGTCCCCGATGGCCCTTGGCTCTCTGTTTCTCCTGATCGCCCTTGTCGATAGTTATGTCTCGGCATTACAGGGAGAGAAACCGGGATTTATCGCCCACGAAGATGCCTTAAGCGCGGAGTAAGTCATGGATATTTCATTAGTCAGTTTTATTTTAGTGGTTTGCATGCTGTTGATGCTGACCAGTGGCGTTTGGGTTGCACTCACCCTGACCGGCATCTCTATTATCGGGTTGCAGTTGATCGGTAATGACAGCATCGGGCTGCTACTGGGCACCTCATCCTGGAGTGCTGTAACCGGATGGTCCCTGACCGCCCTGCCCCTGTTTATCTGGATGGGCGAAATCCTGTTCCGTACCCGACTGTCTCAAGACCTGTTTGAAGGCCTGGCACCGATACTTTCCCGGTTTCCAGGCAAGTTATTGCATGTAAATATCCTGAGTTGTGGCATCTTTGCCGCAGTATCCGGCTCCTCTGCGGCAACGGCCGCGACTATCGGCCGAATGACACTGCCGGAACTGTCACGTCGTGGATACAGCGAATCCATGGCCATCGGCACACTCGCCGGGTCTGGTACTTTGGGCCTGCTTATCCCACCGTCAATCATCCTGATCGTCTACGGTGTTTCAGCGGAGGTCTCCATCGCACGCCTGTTTCTGGCCGGTGTACTGCCCGGTCTGGTGCTGATTTTGCTGTTCATGGCATTCACTGCGGGCTGGACCTTGATGCAGGGTCGTAAAGGAGAAGTCGCCGATAACGTCCAGTACACCACTAAAGAGAAAATTCAGGCACTGAAAAAGCTGATTCCGATCGTCCTCCTGATCGGCGGTGTTCTGGGTTCGATCTATCAGGGTGTTGCTACACCCACAGAAGCCGCGGCATTCGGGGTTGCAGGCTCCTTCCTGTTGTCTTTCATATTGGGCAGTTTTACGCTGAGCGGCTTCATCGACAGCGTTGCAGGCGCAGTGAAAAACTCCTGCATGCTGGGCCTGATTCTGGTGGGCGCCCACTTTCTAACATTGGCCATGGGTTTTATCGGTATTCCGAGTGCCCTTGCCACGTGGATCTCTGATCTGGGCCTGTCTCCCATCGAACTGATTCTCTATCTCACCGTGTTCTTCGTCATCATGGGCTGTTTCCTCGACGGTATTTCAGTGATCGTCCTGACCACATCCGTCGTGCTACCGATGGTAACCCAGGCCAATATTGACCTGCTGTGGTTTGGTATCTTCCTGGTGCTGGTTGTCGAGATGTCGCAGATCACTCCCCCAGTGGGGTTCAACCTCTTTGTGATTCAGGCGCTTACCGGAAAGAGCATCATCTATGTGGCAAAGGCGGCCCTGCCTTTCTTCTTTATGATCGCAATCGCCATCGTATTGATCACCGCCTATCCATCCATTGTGCTGTACCTGCCAACCCTGATGACATCCTGACGACGAGGAAGACACACACTTAACGTCTGAATAAGCGGGCCTCACTTCATAGAAGCGGGGTCAGCGATAGGGAGTAACAACTGACAGGGACGTTACTGCTATAGACGTCACCACATGGACGTTACCAATATGAGCCGGTATCAGCATCTGGCGCTACCGGCGAGACGATGAACCCCAACCTATGAAATATAGTTGGATGAGATCATGACACAGCAAGACAATAACAATAAAAGACGAGCGGCCAGCAACAAGCTCAGCGAAGCAACATCCGTTTCAACTCAGGTAAACAACTGCTGGTTCACCGAAGATCCGTCAGAACAGCCGCAGGTAAGCTTCTGCATAAACGGTACAGGCGAGCTGATGGCGCTCTCCGAACTGCTGCCGGTACTTGAGAATATGGGCGCTACGGTTATTTCCGCCAACAGTAGTCACCCCACAGAAACAAAGCGTGCTGAGAAATCAGACTGGTGTATTCACCTTAAGCTCCGCAGTGACCAGTGTGAGCTGACAGGGAATGAATCCCTGCAACAGAATTTTAAGCAACTGTTCCTATCCGTCATTCGCGCAGATGTCGAAAATGATGGGTTTAATCGCTTAACTACCGTCCCGGACATCAACATTAACGAACTGGTGTTATTGCGGGCTGTTGCCAAATACCTCTTACAGATCAATGTGCCCTTCAGTCAATCCTATATTGAAGAGGTTCTGACCCGACACAGTGATATCGCCGTTCTGTTAATCCGCTTCTTCAGTTTCAAATTTAGTCAGCCTTCCGCATTAGCTGCTGACCAAAGGCTGTCCGAGCTGGAGCCACTGCAACAGCAAATTCTTGCGGCATTAGATCGGGTCACAATGCGCGATGAAGACCGTATTCTGCGCAGCTATTACTCAGTTTTTTGCGCCATGATCCGCACCAACTTTTATCAGCCATTTGCGCCCGGCGCGATCCCTAAAGCACTCAGCTTCAAGCTACGTCCGAAACAGATCGACGGGATTCCACTGCCGGCTCCCGAGTTTGAAACCTTCGTGTACAGCCCGCGAATTGAAGGCGTGCATCTACGCGGCGGTAAAGTCTCGCGGGGCGGACTCCGCTGGTCCGACCGCAGAGAGGACTTCCGCACCGAAATCCTTGGGCTGGTGAAAGCTCAGATGGTTAAGAACTCGGTGATTGTGCCCGTCGGTGCAAAGGGGGGCTTCGTGATTAAGCGTGGCGGACGGGACGACCTGATACTGCGCTACTCGGAGTTTATTGCGGCCCTGTTGGACATCACCGATAACCTCAAAGGTGGCGAGGTCATCCCACCCGTTGATGTGGTCAGATATGACGACGATGACCCCTATCTTGTGGTTGCCGCCGACAAAGGCACCGCGGTTCTGTCCGATATTGCCAATGCCATCGCTCAGGATTACAACTTCTGGCTGGGGGATGCATTTGCCTCGGGTGGCGCCCACGGTTACGACCACAAAAAAATGGGCATTACCGCCAAAGGCGCTTGGCAATCAACCCGTCGCTTATTTAAAGAACGCAGCATCGACAGCCAAACTCAGGATTTCACTGCCATTGCCATCGGTGACATGGCGGGCGATGTATTTGGTAACGGCATGCTGCTCTCTGAACATATTCGGTTGGTTGCGGCATTTAACCACCAGCACATTTTTATCGATCCCAATCCCGATGCCGAAGCCAGCTTTATCGAGCGTAAACGTTTATTCGAACTGCCCCGCTCAACCTGGGACAACTACTCGAAAGAACTGATCTCTGCCGGGGGTGGCGTTTTCTCCAGAAATTCAAAACAGATCCGTCTGACAGACCCGATCAGAACGCTGTGCAATATCGACCCACAGGTCGCAGCCATCAGTCCCGACGAGCTGATCCGTCACCTGTTCAAAGCCCCGGTTGATCTGTTGTGGAATGGCGGTATAGGAACCTACATCAAGGCATCCGCAGAGAGCCATCAGGAGGTCGGTGATCGCGCCAATGATGCGGTGCGGATCAACGCTCAAGACGCGGGGGCCAGTATCATTGTCGAGGGTGGCAATCTGGGTCTGACACAATTAGCGCGTATCGAGTTTGCCAAACAAGGCGGCCGGGTAACGTCCGATGCCATCGACAACTCTGGTGGCGTTGACTGCTCGGACCACGAAGTGAATATCAAGATCCTGCTCCAGCAGTTGCTGGAGGACGGTGTTATCGACCTTCCCCAGCG
>JAGSHA010000240.1 GCA_023954795.1 Oceanospirillaceae bacterium
AAGATACACGGGAAGCGATCCGGGAAGCCCGCCGTGCCGGGCTGGTACCGTTTTGTATCACCATCGATGATGAAGGTGAGGACTACCTGCCTTATCTATTTGGCCGCAGTCACTACACCCTGATCCGCCGTGCCACCGAATTGCCCAGCAAACTGCCCCAGCTTTACGCACGCCTGACACGGCTGTCTTCCTGACACAACATTAGTAGCGGCGGGCTTTGATCCGGGCTCGCTGCGCACCGGTACGATCACCGGCATCATCACGAATATCGGCAATTAAGTTCCAGAGTTTTTTCATCATCGGTGCCGATCCAGCTGACAACTGAATCCCTTTCAGCGCCAACTGCTCAGCTTGCTGCCAGTCACCCGCTTTCATCCGTACGCGGGACATCTCGTAATACACTTCCGGCTCACGCGGGGCAATTCGCTGCGCCCGCTCCAGCGTGCTGGCCGCCGCACTGTACGATCCTGATCGGGCCTGAGTGCGGGCACTGTCCAGCAACGCCACTACGGCGGGATTCACCCGATGTTCGCGTTCTGCCGCACGGGCCGTGACCCAACTGTCATTGGTAGATTCAGTTCCGCTCTGTGCCCGCTGCGTCACTTGCTGCACAGGTTGGTGGTCGATTGCATTCACCGTGACGCCACTCTCTACCGGTGCCTCGATGATCGATCCTGAAGGCGGCGTTACCTGCGCACGTGGCACCACAGGTCGACTGCGATCTTCAATCGGGGCAATATTTTTACTGCCACCCACACAGCCGGTCAGTATCAGCGTACACGCCAACAATCCCAGTTTACGCATCTCGTTCACCCTATTTTACTGTCCATTCCGGATCAGCCCGATCGGGCTCATCATGATTATTCCTGCCGGAACCACTGCTGAAACCACCTGAAAGAGCGCTGTACCGGATCTCGCTGACCACAGTCCACTTCGTCTTTTGGTTCAGTACCCGCAATAAAGGGCACCTGCTGAGCACCTTCGCACAACTCGTCCGACAGATAACCACTTTTTTCATCAACCCAGTGGTATTCCACACCTTCAGGATAGGCTGCCAGAAACGGTTCGGGTTGCTCGCGACGAATATATTCTGTCCAGGCACGCAACGCACCACCCGACCCGGTAAACGGTAACTTTGAATTGTCATCCCGTCCCAACCAGACGACGGCCAGACGGTTACCCGCAAAACCTGCAAACCAACTGTCTCTCTGACCATTGCTGGTGCCGGTTTTTCCTGCGACGTTCAGCGATGCTGGCAACTGACTGTATACGTAACGCGCGGTACCCTCACGCACCACTTCCTGTAGCGCGTATTGGATCAGATGCATCTGAGCTGTAGATACCTCCTGTTCAACCTCCAATGGGTAACGCGATAACTCTTCACCCTCAGCGGTTGTGACCAGACGGATAGCCCGCATCGGCATCCTGAATCCGTTTGCCGCGATCGTCTGATAAAGGGTGGCCACCTCAAATGGCGTCATCGATTCAGCGCCCAGCAACAGTGACGGATAGCGTTTAGGATCTCGCTCCATTCCCAGACGCTTAAGCATCTCGGCCACATTATCCAGTCCAATACTCATCCCAAGCTGAGCAGTACTAAGGTTGTATGAGTTGGACAACGCTCGGTGCAACGCAACCTGACCATGGCTTTTTTTGTCAAAATTTCGAGGTTCCCAAATCTGACCGTCTTCCATCTCCACCCGAATGGGTGCATCGTCCAGCAACGAGGCCAAGGTATACCCCTCCTCCAGCGCGGCCAGAAATACAGCGGGCTTCACTAATGATCCGATAGGTCGACGGGCATCCAGAGCTCGATTAAACCCTTGATAACGGGTATTTTTTCCCCCGACAACTGCCAGTACTTCAGCCGTTTGAGGGTCGGTCACGACCATGCCACCCTGCAATTTATCGGCCCGCTGACCAAAGCGTTTTTGCAATCGGGTGACCGTTTTCACCAGAGCCGTTTCTGCACGTGCCTGTACGGTAGGGTCAAGGCTGGTGAAAACACGCAGACCTTCTGAACTTAGCGCTTCCTCAGGATACTCTTCGCGCAGCTGGCGTTTAACCAGATCGAGATAGGCCGGATACGCACCCTTCAACAGGCTTTGCTGCTTCACCACCCCCAACGGTAGTTTCTGCGCTTTGAGCATCTCCGCTTCAGTGATATCACCACCGTCCGCCAATAGGCGCAGTACCAAATTACGACGTTTTTTTGAGCGTTCTGGATTACGTCGCGGATCATAAAAAGATGGCCCTTTCACCAACCCCACCAGCAAAGCCACCTGATGCAACTGCAGCTCGTGAATCGGACGGGCGAAGTAGTACTGACTGGCCAAACCAAAACCATGCACAGCACGGGCACCTGACTGTCCTAGGTATACCTCGTTCAGATAGGCCTCCAGGATCTCATCCTTTTCATAGTGCGCATCCAGTAACAGTGCCATCGGAATTTCGAGTAGCTTACGCGCCAGCGTGCGATCGGACGTCAGGTAAAAGTTTTTCACCAGCTGCTGAGTCAGGGTGCTGCCCCCTTGCGCAAAACGACCACTGCGCACATTCACCCACATCGCACGTGCAATACCGCGCACCGATACACCTGCGTGATCGTAAAAGTCACGATCCTCCACGGCGATCAGCGCCTGACGCAAACTGTCTGGCGCCTGATCTAAGCGGATCAGATCACGGTCTTCGTTTTCTTTGGTATAAATACCACCAATTAAAACCGGCTCCAGCCGGGCCAGCGATACCGGCTGCCCGGACGCGGAGCGGATTGAGCTGATACTGTTGCCCTTAAAACTGATCAGCATGTGGCGCTGCGGTTCTTCTCCATCGGGGAAGAAGAAGCCACGGGTGAAAACACGGACACGTGTGCGGGCGACTTCCATCGTGCCCGGCCGGGTGCTTTTCTTCACCGAAGCATACCCCAGCCCCTGCAGCTCGCGCTTCAGGTCAGACACACTCAGCTTCTGGCCAACATACAGTTCCAGCGGACGGGCATAAACTTTTGCGGGCAAGGCCCAACGTTTTCCCTCAAATTTATCCCGTACCTGGGCGTCCAGATAGATCAAACCAATGCCGCCCACAACCATCAGGACCAGCGTCAGTTTGAGTAAAATGCCACCAAAGCGGGTGAGGAAAGAACGCTTCTTTATCGCCTTACTGCGACGACGACGGGAATTAGGTGCTCTCTTTTTTGTCATTGGCTAAGTATAATGTCTTCCTAAACAAGGTGATACAGACACCCCATGACGCTAACCGATACTTTAAGAATGGCCTCGGCCTACCCTCATCCGGTCAAAGACATACAGGTGATTGAAACTCACATCTCCTGGCTGTTTCTGACGGGCGACTACGCCTATAAGGTCAAAAAGCCGGTTGATTTCGGGTTTCTGGACTTCACATCGCTGGATAAACGCAAGTTCTTCTGCGAAGAAGAGCTGCGCCTCAACCAGCGGCTGGCACCGGATATCTACGAATCTGTGGTACCCATTTGTGGCACAGTTGAAAATCCGGTGATCGACGGCGAAGGTGAACCGATCGAGTACGCGGTACGCATGCGCCAGTTCAATCCGGAGCAGCGTTTAGATCTGCTGTTGCAGGCAAAACGCTTTGATGCAGACTGGATCGATATGCTAGCCGAGCAGATCGCTGACTTTCATGACCGTATCCCCCGCGTTGCCCCTGACAGTCCCTGGGGTGAAACCAACACCATCTGGGACGTTGTGTCCGATAACTTTCTCCATATCGGCGATCAGATCGATGATCTGAACGACTGGTCTCAACTGCAGCATCTGTCCAACCATACTGCCCAGAGTTTTCGCGAACTCACCAATCTGATTCGTGAACGCAAAACTCAGGGGCGGGTCCGCGAATGTCATGGTGATCTGCATCTGGCGAATATCAACCTGTTCAACGATGAACTGCGCCTGTTCGATTGTATCGAATTTAACCTGCAATTCCGCTGGATCGATACCATCTCCGATATTGCGTTCCTGCTGATGGACCTCGAAGCCAACGAACAGTTCCGTTGGGCCAATCGCTGCCTGAACCGTTATCTTGAACTGTGCGGCGATTATGGCGGCGTGCAGTTGCTGAATTTTTACAAATCCTACCGCGCGATGGTACGCGCCAAAGTATCGGTGATCGGAACTGAGCCAGACCTGAATGGCTTGCGTCGATATTTGAGCCTGACCGAACACTACGCCCGCACCCCGCACCCGGTGCTGTATCTGATGCATGGTGTGTCCGGTACCGGTAAAAGTTATTTCAGCCAACAATTGCTGGATGAAATAGGCGCGATTCGCGTACGTTCCGATGTCGAACGCAAGCGGCTTTATCGTGAATTGTCGCTCAAAGGTGAAAAGCTGGAGCTGTACGGTGCAGAGATGAATGCCCGTACCTATAACCATCTGCAAGATATCACCCGCGCCTTGTTAAAAGCCGGCTACTCGGTGATCGTTGATGCAACCAATATCCGCTATCGCACCCGTCGCAGCTACTTCGAGCTGAGCCAACAATTGCATGTACCCATTCGCATCGTGTCCTGTCAGTGCGAGCAAAAGCTGGTCGAAGCGCGTCTCAAACGTCGCGTCAATGAGGGTGTCGATGCATCAGATGCGGATATCGATGTGATGCGGCAACAACTGCAACACGAACAGACACTGAACGAAGATGAGCAGGATTACACCATTGTGGTCGACACAGACGACGACGACAGCATCAACCATGTACTGGAACGCCTACGCTCCGAAGAGATTATCCGCTGACGCTTCCAATCGTGGTATGCCGCCATCCAGTGATACACGCAGTGGCAGATCATATAGATCACTTAGCGTCGCAGCGTTCCATACGGTCGTCAGATCGCCCTCAGCTTTCAGCTGTCCCTGCTTAAGCAGTATCAGATGATCTGCATATTGTGCGGCTAACAAGGGGTCATGCAGAACCGCAATCACGCGCAGCCCCGTTTGCGCCAGCTGACGTAAATAGTCCAGAGTCAGATGCTGATGACGCAGATCCATTCCGGTCAGCGGTTCATCCAGCAGTAGCAGTTGCGACTCGTCACCCAACTGGGCCAATACACGCGCCATCTGCACCCGCTGTTTTTCACCACCGGATAACGTTAGATAATTGCGTGACGCCAATCCGGCTAACTCCATCTGCTTCAGTAACATCTGCGCCTTGTGTACGGACGCTTCGTCACTCAGACCTAACGGATAACACCCCATCCGTACCACATCCAACACTGAAAACGGGAAGTTCAGTGGATGTTCCTGTGTCAGCATCGCCAGACGACAGGCACGTTCTGACAGATCGATGGCATGAATATCCGCGCCATCCAATCGAATTCCGCCTTGCTCACTTTTATCCTGTCCGGCGATCAGCTTAAGCAGGGTCGACTTACCCGCACCATTGGGT
>JAGSHA010000273.1 GCA_023954795.1 Oceanospirillaceae bacterium
ATTACGGATAAAGGAGCGGTCAATTTTCAGGGTGCTGATCGGGAGTTTCTGTAACAGGGCAAAAGATGAATAGCCGGTGCCGAAATCATCCAACGCAAAGTCGATGCTTAGATTAGACAGTTCCTGCAGGCAGTAACTGACGTGTTGTTCATCGCTGATCAGGGCGGACTCGGTCAGTTCAAACTCTAAAAATGCGCTGTTGATCTGATTCTGGCTGATAATGCGATGAATGGTCTGTGACAGATTACTGTCCTGAAACTGGCGGAACGAGAGGTTCACTCCAATGCGACAACTGTCGTAGCCCTGCAGCTGCAACTCCTTGAGTTTCATCCCGGCCTGATGGATGGCCCAGTAGCCAATTGGGATGATCATGCCGTTGCGTTCACAGAGACTGATAAATTCCGCCGGCATAATCAGGCCCCGCTTCGGGTGGCGCCAGCGGATCAAGGTTTCTGCGCCTGCGATCTTGCCGCTTTCCAGATCAATTTGTGGTTGGAAAAACAGCTCGAACTGATTGGCACGCAACGCAAACGCCAATTCTGGTTCTAGCTCGCTTTCGCTGCACTGTTTGTTATCCAGCGACGGGTCATAGATCTGATAGGTGCCGGGATGCTCTTGTTTAGCCTGCAAGCGTGCGCGTGCGGCGCGGCGCATCAATTCATCCAGATCCAGAACGTCGGATGACGTGCAATAGGCGATACCGATGCTACAGGGCAGGATCGAACTACGATTGTTGGTTTTGTACGGGGAGCCGGTGGCCAGTAGCAGGGTTTTGACCTGTTGCCGGGTGATTTCGTGCAGGTCGTCGTCAGTATCGCACGCCAGCATGATGGCGAACTCGTCGTTGCCCAGACGGTGTACGTTGTGTGCGTGGGGAGTGGCGTTGATTAGCCGATCCCGCAGTTGCAAAACGACCTCATCACCGGCCTGATGGCCGTGCTGACTGTTAAACTTGCTGAACCCGTCCAGATCGACGGTCAGTAACGCTACTTGATACTGACCGGCGCTAACCTGTTTGATGAGGTTTAGGTTCGTCTGGTAAAAGCAGCGGCGGTTGCCCAGCCCTGTCAGAGGATCGGCGTTACGTAGTTGATTAATCTCGGTTTTATTATGATGTGCTTCACGGGCGTAACGAAATGCACGGAACAAGGCTTCAGGTGTGGCGTAATCCAGTGAGATATAATCGCTGGCACCTTGATTGAGTAATTCGTTACCAGGTTCGCCGCCGACCTCAGGAGCCAGTACAATGATAGGCTGGGTCGGTAGTTGAGCGGTGAGCAGGCGTAACGTATGGAACGCTTCCTCGCCACAATCACTTAAGCCCAACAGAACAATGTCGTCGGCATGTAAAGATTCCGCAGACAGCGCGTGCAGGGTTGGAAAACAGAGCAATTGTGTCGCGGTGATACCTAAAATATCACGCAGCCGATCACAGCAGCCGCTGTCACCATCGATTAATAACAACCGTGGCTGACTGTTTTTAAGCTTTTTGGGTGCCGATAACATCGGACGTTTCCCCCTTCACGCCAAGGGTCCTGGGCTTAACTGAGCCATGTTGTAGAAATGCGAACATGTCATAATTGTGTTTTGACGATATCTGCATCATATAGTGTTCTTGAGTCAAATTTCAAACGTACGTTTTAATTTGTTTGTTCTCAGTGTGTTATGAGTTACTTAGTGTTTAAACCACGGTCAGAAGTTACCTTTTTTGAATCATTAATCAAGTACTTGTGTCGACAATATTTCCGGAGTGTCACTTAAATGTCCCGATTAAACCCTCGGCAGCGGGAGGCAGTTAACTACATCAGCGGCCCGTTGTTGGTGCTGGCGGGTGCTGGCTCTGGCAAAACCAGTGTGATTACCCGGAAGATTGCGTACCTGATCAATGAATGCGGCGTGTCCGCCCACAATGTGGCTGCGGTAACGTTTACCAACAAAGCGGCCCGCGAGATGAAAGAGCGTGTGTCGTCGCTGCTGGTGGGTAAGCCGACCAAAGGACTGACGGTCTCCACATTTCATAACCTGGGTCTCAACATCATCCGTAAAGAACATCGGGTGTTGGGCTTTAAACCGGGTTTTTCCATCTTTGATGATCAGGACAGTAAGGCCTTGTTGAAAGACCTGATGCTGCATAATGGCGAGGATACCGATCAGGTTGACGCTGTGGTGCACCAGATCTCGAACTGGAAGAACGATATGGTTGAGCCGGAAACCGCGTTGGCAACGGCTCAGCTGCCGCAGGATATTCTCGCGGCACGTGCATATGAATCGTACAACACGCACCTGCGTGCCTATAACGCGGTGGATTTTGACGATCTGATTCTGATCCCGGTGAAATTGTTTACCGAACACCCCGATGTGCTGGATCGCTGGCAGAATCGTATCCGTTATTTGTTGGTGGATGAGTATCAGGATACCAATTTGTCTCAGTACCGACTGGTGCGTCAGCTGGTGGGCCATCGCGGCGCACTGACTGTGGTGGGTGACGACGATCAGTCTATTTATGCATGGCGTGGTGCGAGACCTGAAAATCTGGTGCAGCTAAACGAGGACTTTCCGTCTCTGAAGGTGGTGAAACTTGAGCAGAATTACCGCTCAACCAGCCGTATTCTGAAGGCGGCCAATACCCTGATCGCGAATAATCCACACGTCTTCGAGAAAACCTTGTGGAGTGAAATGGGGTTTGGTGATGAACTTCGGGTTATCCACACCCGGAATGAAGATGCTGAGTGTGAGCGAATCGCCACCGAAATCCTCGATCAGCACTTGCGTAAAAAGGTGCAGTTCAAAGACTTTGCCGTGTTATACCGAGGAAACTTTCAGGCACGTTTGATGGAGATGAAGTTGCAGTCTTATCAGGTGCCTTACAAGCTCAGTGGCGGAACCTCGTTTTTTGCGCGGGCTGAAATCAAAGACCTGATGTCTTATCTCAAGGTGCTGGTGAATCCTGACGACGACAACGCTTTCCTGCGTATCATCAACCTGCCGCGCCGTGAAATCGGGCCAAGTACTTTGCAGAAGCTGGGGCAGTACTCGGTCGAACGCCAGATCGGTATGTTTGCCGCGTGCGATGAGTTGGGGCTGGAGCAATCGTTGCCTGCCGCGGCGGTGGATCGGCTGCGCCGGTTCTGTAAGTGGATGCACAATATCTATCGTAAGAGTGAGCAGGGTGATCCGATCGAGGCCGTACGTGAGCTAATCATGGATATTGATTATGAAGGTTGGATCCGTCAAAACAGTTCCAGTGAAGCGATGGGCGATAAACGTATCCAGAATGTCTGGTTTCTGGTCGATTCCCTGAAAAATACACTGGAACGGTTGCAGGAAGATGATCCCGATGCGGGCCTGAAGGAAACTATCGCCCGTTTAATGTTGCTCGATATGCTGGATCAGCAGGCGGAGGATGAGGATGACAACCGGGTGCAGCTGATGACCCTGCACGCCTCCAAAGGGCTGGAGTTTCCCCACGTGTTCCTGATGGGCATGGAAGAGGAGCTGTTACCCCATCGCAACAGTATTGAAACCGACAATATCGAAGAGGAGCGCCGTCTGGCGTACGTAGGGATCACCCGTGCCCGTGAAACCCTGACCATGACATTGGCGAAGCAGCGTAAGCAATACGGTGAGGTGGTAGATTGTGCGCCAAGCCGGTTTATCGCCGAGCTGCCACAGGATGATCTGGATATTGAAGGTGGATCAGAAAGTTGTCCGGTGCGCAGTCGTGAACGGGGTCAGGCCACGTTATCCAACCTCCGTAACATGTTTGATTGAAGCGACCTCTGAATATCAGACACAAAAAAGGCCGCTCATCAGCGGCCTTCTTTTTCGACTCAGGCTAAATTATTTAGCGCTGTCGAGCATGTGCTGAACTGCACCCTGAATCTCATCGTCAGAACAGTCAGCACAAGTACCACGTGGTGGCATTGCGTTGATACCGTTGATCGCGTTCGCCATCAGAGTTTCCATGCCTTTACCTGCACGGTCAGCCCAATCAGCTGTGCCGAATTTAGGAGCGCCGGCAACACCAGTACCGTGACAAGCAGCACATTTAGTGTTGTAAACGTCTTCAGCAGAACGAGCACCGCCGGAAGCCGCAACCGCAGGAGCGCCACCGCAAGTGTCGTCGCCTTCTACGCAAACAGAGCCTACCGCTTTGATACGCTCAATAATTTTTTCTTCTTCAGTAGCCGCCTGAACAGAAGTAGCCAGCATAAAGCCCAGCCCCAGAGCGCACAGCATAGAAGCAAATTTCTTCACAGTTACGACCTCACAATCATCCTAAATTTAAAAATATTTCACAGTCTGGTCTGCCGGATGCCCCTCACGAGCGAGTGCAGACTCCACTGCGCAAAACTTAATCGGCGGGCATTATAACGGTAAATACGCACAACGGAAACGGGGCTTTGGCAAAGGTCTAAGGTGAAATATGCAAAAGCATCAATTTTGGCGCGCTATTTGCGCGTTTTTTGACCTGAATTAACAAACTTAGCTGTCTGTTTTTTGTACGTCTTCACCGTCTGGGCCGATCAATCTTTAACCGCCCTAAACCCGCATGAACAAAGACTTGGCAAATGGGTCGCAGATACGTAATATTGGCGCCTGCAAACACTTCCTAGCGCCTGTAGCTCAGCTGGATAAAGTAGCAGGTTCCGATCCCATCGCACTCTAATACCCTCTCAAAATCAATTAGATACTCGCTGACCGCTGTCTCCCTATGTATTGGCG
>JAGSHA010000379.1 GCA_023954795.1 Oceanospirillaceae bacterium
AATTCGCGTGCCGTTTTCTAACGATGCCAGGACAGGATCGTCGATGACCAGGTCCGGGTCGACCTCGATAAATTTTGAGCGGATGCCCTGGCTGACTCTTTCATGAAACAAGCGTACGTCTAACTGCAGATTGTTTTCCGGAATCAAACAATAGAAACCCAGCTCGGTGGTGTCTATCTGACCTGGAATCAGGCCTTCGGCGGCAGAGGCTTGCTGTTCCAGGATACGATTGCCATTGGCATCATTCTGGCGCAGGAAATAGGTGTTGTGGCGCTCTAACAGAGAGGGCATGCGAAAGGCACGTGTCCGCGCAGCACGAATGCTGGTGCTTTCATCAACGAGATAGTTGAGTGCCAGACGAGGGGAGAGACGGCTGCTTGCGACGGAGGCAGTTTCGTACATGGCACCCAGATTCCAGACCAGTTGATCGGTCTGATTCCACTGGGCGTTGGCAAAGGCGCGTCCGCGCTCTTCAACGATCCAGCTTTCGGTGTCCAGCAATACATCACTCTTGGCCTGTTCATAACGGTATCCCAAACCACTGATCAGGCTTAGTGATTCGTTGGCGTAGTAGGTGTTTTGCAGCTCAATATCATACTGCTCGGACGTACCGTGCTCAGAATCGGGCCGGATCATTAAGCCGTCCACACCAAACAGGTTTGCAAAACCGGTCGCCGTGGCCAGATCTACCTCGAATTCACTGGATAGCCATTCGTTGGCGGGAATGGCATCAACGTTAAGCTCCAGATAGTTGTGATAAAAACTGAGACGAAACTCGTTTTCATCAGAGGCCGCGTGATTCCATACCAGATACTGAAAATTAGCATCATGATCACGTGGGCTGGCGACATGGAGCAGTGAACCCGCATCCACGATAAAAGTTTCACCCCGGGCGAAGCCGAGTTGAAGATCGATGGTATCGCGCAATGACAGCGTCGATGAACCGCTGAGGTTCAGGTATTGGTTGTCAGCCGTTTCGTTATAGAGCGGGCTTCCGTCGTGAGCGCTGCCGCCTGCGGAAATACGTAAGTGCCCAAAATCAGTAAACAGACTATGACGTAGCTCTGCACGCTGCTCGCCCCGGTTACCGGTCACGATTTTGGCGCTGTTATTGGGCTCGTTAAGGGAGGTTCGGGTGATGATATTAATTGAGCCAAGAAATGCGTTAGAGCCTTGTGTCGGTACATTAGAGCCGCGGATCACTTCGATGCGGTCAATGTCATCCAGTTCAATACCGATAGTTTCCCAGCCAACCGTTGAAAGCAATGGCAGATAAATGCTGCGGCCATCGATCATCACTTCCATGCGGTTGGGAAAATTGTCACTCACGCCATGATAGGTCACACCCGTTTGATTGCGGGAGACATGAAAGACCTGCATGCCCGGCACGAGTCGTAGCAAGTCAGGAATTCGGGTGGCGGCAGAGGCATCAATCATCTCTCGATCAATGATGGTAATCGCCGCCGGCGCTTCGGTGAGGCGCTGCGCTAAGCGGGTTGCCGAAAGCACCTCTGGAATATCGGCAAAGAGGTCGGCTTCTGTGAAATCGGTAACGCCGTTGCTGGCAAATGTCAGCGGGGTGGCGAGTGAAAATGAAAGAGCGCCTAAAGGAGCAAGACAACGCGTAAAACGCCAAGCCGATAAGAGCGCAGATACAACAGGTCCATTCTGTAATCGCGTCATAATCCGGTACTAATTCGCGGTTATATACGGGTACCCACGTAGATAATAATGCCTGTCATCACAATTGCCTCAAGAATGAAGCCGTTGTTGGTGAGTATCCAGTCCATAACCATATCGTTGTTATTATTGAACGGTTATCCTAACCCAGTCAGTGTGATCCGTCAGCACTCATTGGTTTATAGCACAGATGTTTAGCTCAGGGACCTGAATCAGAAATTTAACCGGCCGCGAAGATAAATACGTCGGTCAACTTCATTGAATTCGTAGAATTCAGAATACCGCCGGTCGAACAGGTTTTGTACGCTGAGCGACAGATCCAGCGTGTTCTGAGTGTTGAGCTGAAAGGAGCGGGCCAGCATCACATCGGTGCGTTGATACGTTTTACGTGGTTTTTGAAAGTTGGCGCCTTCAAGCCAGACGGTTTCACTCATCAGATAGTGGCTCAGACTCAGACGCCATCTGTTCTCGAAACCATAGCTAACCAGCGCGGCCAGTGTATGTTGTGGCGAGCGACCGGTCAGGCTGTCCATGTCATCTGGATCGCCTGCAATACGATGGCCGCGGTTACGTACGCCACTTTGATCAAGGTAACTGTAGCTGAGCATCATCAGACTGTGGGGACGGTACTTCCATTGCCAGCCCAGCTCTACACCTTGATTGTGCCAATCGGCAACGTTTTCATGCGCACGTACACGGTCATCAATATCGGTGCCGGACGGCAGTGGGGAATAATGACTGTCAAAACCGCCTTCGATCTCTTCGTAGAACAGACGCAGATCCAGTTGCGCATTCGCATCGGGCCACAACTGCAGCAGGCCAAGCTCGAATGAGTTGATATCCTCGCTATCCACAGACTCGGCCGCAACCGAAATAATGTCCCACTGGTCACCGGTATTGGTCAGGACCGAAAAGTTACCATGGCGCTCCAGCAGTGATGGCAGGCGATGGGCACGGGTAAAGGCCCCGCGCAAGGTCAGGTAATCGTCCCAGTGGTAATTGGCAGCGATGCGCGGAGAGATACGTGTGCTGCTCAGCAGGCTACTTTTTTCGATCATTGTGCCGACGTTAAACGTCCAGTCATTAAACGCGTGCCACTGCAGGTTACCAAACAGGCGACCATGGTGTTCATCGATCCAGCCATTGTTTTGCAGTAACGTTTCGCTGATGGCTTTCTCAAAACGGTAACCTGCACCCCACACCAGATCCAGCTGGGAGCTAAGGTGACTGGTATGGCTGAGTTCCAGATCGTAGAGATCGGTTTTGCCGTGTTCGTTGTCCTGCCTGAGTGACGTGCCTTGTAGTGGTTGGTATATCGGGCTGAGCGCTAGAAACATCTCCGCCAGTGCGGGTTCGATATTCTCTTCCTGCGCAAGCAGCTCCGCGATGGGTAGCAAGGGTGTCTGCATATCCAACTGGTTGTGGTAGAACGAAATACGTAACTCATTGCTTTCATTCAGCAGGCGCTGCCAGGTCAGGTGCTGGCTGTTGGATTTATGTTCACGGCGCGCGAAACGGTTGTCGGCTTTATCGGCTTCACCAATCTCGCTGTAACCGTCGCTGAACGTAAACTGCAGATCCAGCGTACTGTAGAGATCGGGTGTGTAAACCGCTGAGCCGTTCAGATGCCGGTTTTGCAGTCCGTCCTGATAGCGAGCGCTGCCGTCATTTCCGCTGTAACCGCCTGCAAGCTGGAAACTAAAGTTATCCCCCGATAATCCTCCCAAACGAAATTGCACTTCGCGGGTACCGTTGGCTCCTGTCATCGCGCTGACGGAATTTTCGCTTTGCTCTACGGGCGACTTCGTCACGATATTGATCGCGCCTAACAGCGCATTGGAGCCGAATGCCGGAACATTGGAGCCGCGTATAACCTCGATATGGCGTATATCATCCAACGAAATACCAATCGATCCCCAGTCCACCGTGAACAGCATCGGCAGATAGATACTGCGGCCATTGATCATGACTTCAAGGCGGTTGGGAAAGGGGCCGCTCATACCGTGGTAGGTCACGGCGTTGCGGTTACG
>JAGSHA010000206.1 GCA_023954795.1 Oceanospirillaceae bacterium
TGGCCAGTTTCGCACCAAACCCTATTAACAGGGCTCCTGTGATGCTATCCAGCACTTTAGCTACACGTGGCTGCTGTAACCAAAGACGGGCACGCCCAACCATCAGCACCAGTGAACCCTGCCAAAGCATGCCGATGGTGAAATGCACGGTGGCCATCATCAATGCTTGCGGCAGCGCTGAATAGGCGGGATCGATAAACTGTGGCAAGAATGCCATATAGAAGATAATCGGTTTAGGGTTCAGTACGTTCGACAGCAAGCCCTCTCGCAGCGAAACCATCGCTGAAACGGTATTAACCGATTCAGGTTGTTCAAACTTTAACTTCGTGCGATTGATTGCCGAACGCAGACTCTGCACTCCCAACCAGATCAGGTAGGCAGCGCCTGCCAGCTTGAGCAGCATAAATAGCTCCGCAGACCCCAGCAGAATGACCGATAGTCCCGCCGCTGAGATACTGGCGTGGATGAACAGCCCTAAACAGATACCCAGACTGGTCAGCAGACCGTCACGATGACCACCGCGGGCGGCATTGCGCATCACCAATAACGTATCAACACCCGGCGTCAGGGTCAGTGCAGTGATGGCGATCAAAAAGGGTAACCAAAGGAACTGATCAAACATAATCTGTATTACGCGTCTCGTTAGCTGATCCAGCAGTTTAATTTAAATGCCATTCACGATCCAATGAGCAACACCTCTCTGGGACCGAAGCACAACGTCTTTATACTGCCGTGCACTATTGCGAATATTTTGCGCCATCACTGATCCGGTTGAACCAGTGATAGTTGGGTTGTGATTGAGCGTTATCGACATTCTCAGGAGGTATATCCCAATCAACATCTTCTTCGCCAAACGAGCGCATTTCGAGGTTAAAACGAAAGCCCGAACGCGGTTCAGCGCTGCTGCCATGCAGGTGAGCACTGGAGAAACAGAGCAGATCCCCGGGGTCGAGAAGTAGATTCACCCCTTCATCACTCACCGCCTCTACCGCTTGTGGCGCATAGGGATAGTCGATCTGCGCATCAACAGATTTGGCCTGCGCACGCTGACGCGCTCTGCGAAATGCTTCAAAACTCCAATCCGCAGTGGTATTTGCGACAGGAGTAGACCAGTAATGCGGATAGAACGTCAGCGTATTGCCATCTGAAATGGGGCAGATCGGGCTCCACCAGTTGATCTGATGCTGGATATTGCTGCCCCATGTATCACGGTGGTAGCCAATACTGCCCCTAAACTGCGAATTCGAATCTCTGGTCGGAGGAACACAGCGAAGGAACAACTTATCGGCGTAGTTATGCTGGATGCTCATACCACTCTGCTCAAGCGCGTTCATAAAGAGATCACGCATCTGGGCGGTTTTATAAAACGACGTTTGCAACAGGGTCATCTCAGCCGCAAACCGCTGTGGGTCAGACCGGAAGAGATCCGACAGAGACGCTCGATCCCCCAAATGGGCCCGAATCAATTCATCCATCTCACGTTGCAGCTCAAGCATCGCGGGAATCTGAGAGAATATAATCAGATCACCCTTGAACAGACAGGCATTACGCTCACGATCATTAAGCGGTTGTGACGTGCGAATGACCTTCATATCCCCTACTTCCCCCTGCTATCGCAAATTGACCTACAGGTTAAGGAATGAAGACTCTTGCAGACAGGTACAGTGTCTGAAACTGCGGCGGGTACACGCCTGCGCGTCAGGATTTTCCCTTCAGATTCACCGAACCAAACGTCGACTCTTTCTTGGCTTCGCTAAACGCCCCTGAAGAGATCGAATCCTGAGGTTTACTGACCAGCTTACGGCGCACGACTGACGGCGGGGATTCCGGTTCGACCGGCACCTGCCCTTTTTTAATCGCTGCGCGCTCCTCACTCGGCGGAACCCCCATGTGTTCGCGGTAACACTTACTGAAATGCGGCGTCGAGACAAAACCACAGGCCGCCGCGATGTCGATAATCGGCATGGTGTTCTGCATCAGTAGCTGACGCGCCCTTAACAGGCGTAGCTTGAGGTAGTACTTGGACGGGGAACAATCGAGGTATTTCTGAAACAGGCGTTCCAGCTGACGGCGCGACAGATCAACAAACTCTGCCAGTTCATCCATCTCGATCGGTTCTTCGATGTTGGCTTCCATCAGTGCGACCACTTCCACCAACTTCGGCTGGGAGGTCCCCAACACATGGCGCAGCGGCACTTTCTGCTGATCGCTTTCATCACGAATCCGATCGCAGATAAACATCTCGGAAATGGCGGCAGACAAGCGGTAACCGTGTTCCTGCTTAATGATGTTCATCATCATATCCAGTGCAACGGTGCCACCACTGGCGGTAAAACGGTTGCGATCCAGGCTGAACAAACTGTTGGTACAACGAACGTGAGGGAAGGTCTCCTGCATCGACGCCAGATACTCCCAATGCACACTGCATTCGTAGTTATCCAACAACCCGGCATCTGCCAACGGATAAGCACCGGTGCAGATACCGCCGAGGGTACAGCCCTTGCGATCCATATCCCGCAACCAGTTGAGGTGAGTTTTGTTGTACGCCTTGGTGACATTAACGCCACCCACCACAATCACCGTATCCAGCTCGATATTATCAGCGACACTGGCATCGGGTGTGATATGAATGCCATCACTTGCGCTAACGGGCTGGCCATCAATGGTCAGCGTATGCCAGTTATACAGCTTCTCGCCGCTGAGCTGGTTGGCCATACGCAATGCTTCGACCGCCGAAGCCAACGAGATCATGGTGAAGTTATTAAGCAGCAGAAAGCCAATCGAACGGACTGGTTCGGAAACAGTTTCGGTCGTTGAACGCACCATAAATCAACCCCAAACCGGTTCTGGCTTCGCCACCGCTTACCGGCTTCAATATCATTGTTTTTTCAGATCCAGGGTTCCGTCCCGATCCGACAATGACCGCCATCATTCGCCCGGCCATTGATTAAATAATAAGCAGAAAACAGAGAAGCCACTACCTGATATTTAGCAAGCAGCGGCGTGCTTCTACCAATGGACTAACACTCGATAGCGTTTACCGCCAAACCACCGCGTGAGGTCTCTTTATATTTGTCCTGCATATCCATACCGGTATCGCGCATGGTCTTAATCACCTTGTCCAGCGAGATAAAGTGATCGCCATCACCACGCAGAGCCATCTGAGTGGCATTGATCGATTTCATCGCACCAATGGCGTTGCGTTCAATGCACGGCACCTGTACCAAGCCACCCACCGGATCACAGGTCAGACCGAGGTTGTGCTCAAGTCCAATCTCCGCGGCGTTTTCTACCTGTGCAGGCGTGCCGCCCAGCACTTCACACAGTCCCGCCGCAGCCATCGCACAAGCAGAACCCACTTCACCCTGACAACCCACCTCGGCGCCGGAGATCGATGCATTTTTCTTGCACAGCGAGCCAATCGCAGCCGCCGCTAACAGGAAATCCACCACACACTCTTCCGTTGGGCTAGATGTGAATTCCATGTAGTACATCAACACGGCCGGGATGATGCCTGCCGCACCGTTCGTTGGTGCTGTTACCATACGACCACCACCCGCGTTCTCTTCGTTCACAGCCAGGGCGTAGAGGTTTACCCAATCCATCGCGCTCAATGTGGAACTGATGACATTAGGTTTGGTGGAACGAATCAGTGATTTATGCAGACTCATCGCACGACGCTTAACATGCAATCCGCCGGGCAATGTACCTTCTTTGTGCAATCCAGTGGCGATGCAATCTTTCATCGCCGCCCAGATATCCATCAGACCATCACGTATTTCCTGTTCGGTGCGCCAGACCTTCTCGTTTTCCATCATCAGCTGACTGACGGTGAGTTTGTTGCTCTCACACAGGTCCAGTAGCTCAACCGCATTATTAAAGTCGTACGGCAGCTCAACCTGAGGGACCAGATGCGCGTCAGCGGTCGCCTCACTTTCGTCGATCACAAAACCGCCGCCAATGGAGTAATAGGTGTTTTCGTACAGTAATTCGTCATCCGCACCAAAGGCACTCAGGCGCATGGCGTTGGGATGGTATGGCAGGTTCTCTTCGAGCAAGCGCATATCGCGTGCCCATATAAACTCAACCGGGTATTCACCGAGCAATTTAAGGCTTGAGCACTCTTTCAGTGCAGCCACTTCCGGCAGGATAATCTCCGGATCAATGCTGCTGGGACGCTCACCCATCAGACCCAGAATCACGGAGTTGTCCGTGCCATGTCCGACACCGGTGGCACTGAGGGAACCGTAAAGATCTGACTGAATACGCTTAACGTCTTGTGCTTTCCCGATCTGCGCCAGATGATCGGCAAACTCGGCTGCCGCCAACATGGGGCCAACCGTATGTGAACTGGATGGGCCTACGCCTATTTTAAAAAGATCAAACACACTGATAGACATACTGCCTCCGACGCTATGGATAGCGCTGATTATTATTGTGATAAAGGAGGATTATGCGCTTCGGTCAAAACCAGGTATGTCAGATTACGACCTGTAGTTTCCTTAAAGCGTTGTTTCGAAGCGGAGCAAACAGAAGAAAGATGAGGCTGACCTAAAATGGTGGGAGGTATCCGCATCGGGATGCAGAGGGCCAGCCTCGAAGGTGTGCGCTTATCAAGACGCAAACACAGGTTGAAACTAAGGAACCTGCGAACAAGTCACAGGGTTAAAGCCGAAACGGCCTACTTACTAAAAACAACCGTGCGGCTTCCACACAGGAAAACACGCTTTTCAATATGACAACGGACGGCATTCATCAGCGTGATACGCTCCACGTCCTGACCTTTCGCGATCAGGTCTTCCGGGTAGTGGGCATGGTCAACCTGCTGCAAACCCTGAGCAATGATCGGACCTTCGTCCAGATCGTTGTTCACGTAATGCGCCGTTGCACCGACCATCTTCACACCTTTCTCCCATGCCTGATGATACGGACGTGCACCTTTAAAGCCCGGCAACAGGGAGTGGTGGATATTGATCGCTTTACCATCAAGGTAAGAGCACAGATCCGCCGACAGCACCTGCATGTAGCGCGCCAGCACCACCAGCTCGATATCGTACTCTTCAAGCAGCTTCACGATCTGCCCTTCCTGCTCCGGTTTTGTGTCCGGCGTAATCGGCAGGTGGTAATACGGAATGTCATGCCACTCCGCCAGATGTTTCAGGTCCGGATGATTGGAGATAATCACCGGTACTTCAATGTTCAACTGCCCCGTACGGTGGCGGTACAGCAGGTCGTTCAGACAGTGGTCGTACTTTGACACCAGAATCGCCACACGCGGACGGTGCTCCGGCGGCGTCAGGCTCCACTCCATCTCGAACTCTTCCGCCCGAGGAGTAAAGCCGGTGTTAAATTCGTCGGCACTAAAGCCTTCAAACTGTGGGTGAAACTCGATGCGGATAAAGAAGCGATCGGCAGCACGGTCATCAAAGGAGTGGATGTCTTCCACGTAGTTTCCGTACTCCGCCATGTAACGTGTCACCACATCAACGGTGCCCAGAACACTCGGACAGCTGGCAGTAAAGATCCAGGGTTTGAGCTTAGATTTCATAGCAATCTCTTGAATATCAGAAACCATTTTGCATGTCAGAGACCGGCCCTCAGCAGAGCGCCGGTCCCGACACGTTCCAGATCAGGCGTCTACAACCAGACCAAACTCGCGGCTGGCATCCTGAATCCACAGCCAGAGGTAATCCGAGAAACTACGACGGATCACCAGCTCGAACTGCTTCTCACCGGTACGGCGGATCACTGCGGTGCTTTTAGCAAAGACAGTGGATACCACCTTACCGACCGGAAACTCCGACGGATGCAGATCTATCGGCGTGCATTTCTTCAGCATCTCCACCACATCGTCACCGGACAGTTCCAGTACGGTGGAGCCACCGCTGCCATTGACCAGCGAGTAGTGGCCGTCCATCTCATCGCGGAAACGGGTTTCCACGTCGAACGCTTTCAGACCCGGTACGATGATCAGCCACTCATCCGGCGACATCCAGCGAATGGATACCTCACCTTTTTCAACGGAGGTCAGCGGCTGCAACGGCAGCGCCATGCCCAGAACCCGCTCAACGGCCGCCAGCTGATCTGCGTTGTTTGGGTTACA
>JAGSHA010000237.1 GCA_023954795.1 Oceanospirillaceae bacterium
CGGGACTTGTTCGCGCCTTCCAAAGCACTCTCTCCACCCTTTGTCTTCCTGGAAATGCACTCACAGATCCGGATAGACCTTGACCCGCTGGGCCTCGCCCAACGGGTTTTTTTATGCCTAAAAAAAACCGCCATAAAGCATAATCCCAACACACCCCAATACCCGGCATTTGAAATACATCTGATCATCCACAAGCGGTCGTAACACACCGACTTTCACACCGATCAAATATATAGAGAGAATCACCAGAAAAGCGATGGAAATTGGTACAAAGTCACACTTAAATCGCCACTTCAGCCCATAAGACTTTATACGTAAAACCCACTCCCACAGTCTATATATCTATTATTATTCAATGGGTTATATAATGTTTGAGGTTTACCAAACTTTAAGTATGCACAGCTTGATGTAACAGAGAGCCCCTCTCTGTTAATTTGAATTGGTGTCTCGCTGGAAACACAAAACACCAGTGAAAAAACAAAAATTACAAAGAGTTAACAGACATGTTGAATTTTCTCGGAAAGTTTAAAAAACAGATCGTAACTGGCTCTCTCGCTGCTGCATTGACCATTGGTTCAGTCGCTACCTCAACAGCACAGGCTGCTGAACATAACTGGCGCTTTGCCAACCTGTACACCCGTGGTACTGCGTTTGGTGAAGTGTATGGCAATCTGGCAAAGAACATCGAAGAGATGTCTGGCGGCCGCATCAAAGTAAAAATGATGTATGCCGGTGAAGGTGTAGATACCAAAGGTATTCTGGGTGCCGTCAAAACTGGTCTGATCACCATGGGCGCAACCTTTCAGCCAATGAATGCCGGTGAACTGCCAGCAGGTATTGTTGAAGTAGGTCTTCCGGGTGGCACATCTGACGTAGCAGAGCTCAGCACTCTGTTCCATGAAAAAGGCTGGGGTGAAGTACTGACCAAAGCCTATGGCGAACAAGGTCTGGTTTGGTTGGACCCTTACATTCAGCCACCGGTTTACCTGCTGACCAAAAAACCAATCAACACCATTGCAGACTTTGAAGGTCTGAAACTGCGTGCGCCAGGTGCATACGGAAAATTCGTACGTGAACTGGGTGCATCTCCTGTATCCCTGACGTGGAGCGAAATCTACACCGGTCTGGCAACAGGTGTTATCGATGGCTCTATCGGTTCTAACCTGATCGACCACCGCGATGGTAACCACGTTGAGGTTGCTAAATACATGTACCGTTTGCCACTGGCCGGTGCACAGGTACTGCCTGTATTCGTCAACCAGAAAGCATGGAACAAACTGCCGACTGACCTGAAAGCGATTGTTAAAGCAGCTACATCTGTCCACGCTCGTGAACAGATGACTAAATCCCGTCTGTGGGAAGCGCAGGCTGTTGCTGATATGGAAGCGAAAGGCATGAAGTGGAGCCCGGCTCCTAGCGATACTGACAAAGCACAGTGGAGCAAAGCTGGTGAATCCCTGTGGTCTGAATACGCGAAAGAGGACAAGTTCAGCAAAGAACTGATTGACCTGTTAAGCGCGAAGTAATCTCTCCCAGAGAGTAAAGAAGAAGCTTCTGGCCCGGGTCAGGAGCTTCTTCGTCTCAGCTAAAGAACAATCAGCTGAGGTCCAATGCATCGTTAAAGGATGTACTCTTTTCATCCCGCTCCCCTCAAGACGGTACTCTCATGTTCGCAACCTTACTTCGGGCATACTGCTCCAGTGTTGAGTTTCTGGTTTCACTGATCGGACGCAGCATCTCTATTCTGATGCCACTGATTGCGTTTGTTGTCGCATTCGAAGTGTTTTCACGTTACTTCCTGAATGCACCCACCATCTGGGCTTACGATCTTTCACTTTTTTTCTCGTCGTATCTGGCTGCTCTTGGCGGTGCATATGCACAACAGAAGCAGGCGCATATCAATGTCGATATTTTGTATATCTCGGTATCGGCCAATGTGAAACGTATTTTCCACCTGCTCTCTGGCAGCTTAGCGATCTTTTTCATGGCGATTATTATTTTGGTCTCCTATCAGAAGTTCGGCGAAGCCATGCAGTTTAACTACCGCCGCATGAGCGAATGGGCACCTCCAATGCACCATTTCTGGATCATGCTTATGGTGGCTGCTTCACTGATCATCCTGCAAATCTCCAGCGATATGTTCAAAGACATCTATCACTTAATCACCGGACAAGACCTGATCCCAACGGAAGAAGAAGATCTGGAGGACGCACATGGAAATTGAACTGCTCACAGGTGTTCTTTTACTCTGTATATTAATCTCATTTGCGATGGGTACCCCCGTAGGTCTCGCACTCGGCGGTATCGCGATGGCAGTTGGCTATGCAACGTGGGGGGAAGGCATTTTCAGCATCCTGCCCAGTTCATTTGAGTCCATCCTGTTCAGTTTTATATTGCTGGCGATCCCACTCTACATATACATGGGCCAGCTGCTGACACGCTCCGGCATTGGCGATGCCATGTTTAATGCCAGTCAGATCATCATTGGTCGTGTTCCCGGCTCACTTGCCATCAGCGTGGTAGGGGTGTGCTCAATGATCGGTGCCATGGTCGGCATTATCGGTGCAGGCATCATGACCTCCGGCAGCATCGCACTTAAACCGATGCTTGAGCGTGGTTACGATCGACGCTTAGCACTCGGGGTTATCATGGCCGGTGGTGGATTGGGTATTCTGATCCCACCCAGTGTTCCGATGATCATGTTTGCCGCTTCCACCCAGAACTCCGTGGGCAAGATGTTTATTGCCGCACTGGTACCGGCAACCATCACGATTTTCATGCTTGTGGCCTATATCGTCACCAGCTGCAAAATCAACCCGGAAAAAGCCCCGATGGGTACGGGTAAAGAAACGACCATGTCACCGCAGGAGAAATTCAGAACTCTGCGTGACGGCCTGATGTCTGTACTGCTGATCGTGTTGGTACTGGGCAGTATCATCAGCGGTATTGCGACGCCTACCGAATCCGGTGCGATCGGCATCGTGGGTGCCGTGCTTCTCGCCTTCTTCTTTAAACGCTTCCGATGGGGACTCTTCAAGTCCGCAGGGTTGGAAACAGCCATGCTCGTCAGCGTTGCCATGTGGATTATTTTGGGCGCCACTCTCTTCAGTAACTTCCATCTGATGATGGGCATCCAGGATATGATCGCCGGGTTTACCGAAGATCTGGGCCTGCCGCCGCTTGGCGTTGTGATTATGATGCAGCTGATCATGTTACTGCTGGGCTTTATCATCGACGAGTTTATTATCGTCCTGATGTGTGCGCCACTGTTCACACCTATTGTGGTTGATCTGGGTTTTGATCCGATCTGGTTTGGCATCCTGATGATTCTGAATATCGAGATCGCGGTACAAACACCACCGTATGGGTTCGCGCTTTTCTACCTGAAAGGCATCGCTCCACCTGATGTAACAATGCTAGACATCTATAAATCAGTGACACCATTCATATTGATAAAACTGTCCGTTCTTATCTTCTGTTTGCTGTTCCCTGATGCCGTGATGTGGCTACCAAATAAGATCATGGGATAAGCACGTGTATAAGAGTATTTTGATTCCAATCGACTTAGAGCATGTCGAGATGTTCCCCCGCGCTGTTGAAGTTGCCTTGCAACTGCTCGACACCGATGACGGGAAGATCCACAGTCTTTATGTAGATCAGGCAAAAGCGCACGGTATCGCGTTTGCCCAGCTCCCGAAGGAGATCACCGCACAAGCGCAACAAGAAACAAAGGCGGTCGTTCACTCGCTCTTCAAGCAGCATGTGCCTGAAGCAATGCGCGGCTCCTGCCATATCCGAAGGGGTGTCGTGTATGACGAGATTCTGGAAGAGGAAAAGCGGGTCAACCCAGAGGTAATCCTTATCGCTGCGGGTAAACCGGGTGTATCCAGTTATTTGCTCGGCTCCAATGCGGAGAAAGTACTGCGCCACGCACAGGGATCAGTATTCGTTATCCGAGACAACCATACCTGGTAAGCACTGGATAGTTAGCTTTGCGACACAACAGGGTGCGCTCCCGCACCCTGTTTCAATCCCTCACCTACCGTGCAAACTGCCCCGCCTACAACGCGCTTGATCGCAACGATTTTGAGCTGATTGCAAGACAGCACTACCGCTACAACACCGTCCTGCATCTACACTACTCCATAGACTTTTAAAGCAACGGCTATCTTAGTTTTATCCCCCTTAACCTAAGCATTGACCGATCACTATTTATGCAAATATTCAGTTGCACCTAATATGGATTAATCAGAATCGAGGTCGACAGGGATAGTGTCAGATCCACCACCATCCTGCGCTCAACGCGGTCACGACCCGACAACATATCAATGCATGCAGGCATAGGTACATTCAGCACGCTACGCATGACAGAACGTCAGGAGCTTGCACTCCAAACGCTGTTATTGCAGAGGTGACGACAAACTTCATCACTTGAATCGTACTGCCCGAAAGCACATCAGAATAACAAACAAGAGGCATGAACCATGAGTCAATCTTCAACGAAGCCAGCGTTTAACTGGGAAGACCCATTCTCTCTGGAAACACAGCTGACCGAAGAAGAGCGAATGATACGCGATGCAGCACATGACTATTGTCAGGGCCAGTTAAAACCTCGCGTTCTTGAAGCTAACCGTAAAGAGATCTTCCATACAGAAATCATGCAGGAACTGGGCGAGCTGGGCTTGCTGGGTTCCACTCTGCCTGAGCAGTACGGCGGTTCAGCCGTAAACTACGTATGCTACGGCCTGGTTGCCCGTGAAGTAGAGCGTGTCGATAGCGGTTACCGTTCTGCGATGAGTGTTCAGTCCTCTCTGGTCATGCACCCTATCTACGCTTACGGCACCGAAGAGCAGCGTATGAAGTACCTGCCTAAGCTGGCTTCCGGCGAATGGATCGGTTGCTTTGGTCTGACTGAACCGGATGTAGGTTCTGATCCAAACAACATGAAAACCCGCGCGACTAAAACAGACGGCGGCTACGTACTGAAAGGTGCGAAGATGTGGATCACCAACTCTCCGGTATCCGATGTCTTTGTTGTTTGGGCGAAACTGGATGGCGTCGTACGCGGCTTCATTCTGGAAAAAGGCATGGAAGGCCTGAGCGCACCTAAAATTGAAGGTAAGTTCTCCCTGCGTGCATCTATCACCGGCGAGATCGTTATGGAAGATGTCTTTGTTCCTGACGAAAACATTCTGCCAGGTGTCGAAGGTCTGGCCGGACCGTTTGGCTGCCTGAACAAAGCACGCTACGGCATCGCATGGGGTTCTTTGGGTGCAGCGGAATTCTGCTGGCACGCATCCCGTCAGTACACCCTGGACCGTATCCAGTTCCAGCGCCCACTGGCAGCCAACCAGCTGATCCAGAAAAAACTGGCTGACATGCAAACCGAAATCTCCCTAGGTCTGCAGGGCTGTCTGCAGATGGGTCGTCTGATGGATGAAGGACGCTGCCCGGTTGAACTGATCTCCCTGCTGAAGCGTAACAACTGTGGTAAAG
>JAGSHA010000081.1 GCA_023954795.1 Oceanospirillaceae bacterium
AAATAAAAGAGATCAATTTTGCCGGATATTTACTAAAAGCGCAATTGGCGAACATTTAGGCAGTTTATGCTTATAACAGATGGTTAATATCAAGCTTTAAGCATAGAGCGGAATCACGCTTACAGAGAGGAAGATGTATCACTACGACACATGTATCTTTGTAAAAAATTTCTGCGTCGGAAAAAGGCATCGGAGAAAACAACAAGAGGGAGGTAGCGGCAACTATAAACAATAGCCGCCGCAGTAGAAAATCAAGAGTGTTTAGCGCGTAAAGTCATCCATCAGCCGGTCCTGCGCAGAGAAACGCTCCTCACCTTCTGCCGGGTGGTTCTGGGTATAACTCCCATCCGCATGCAGCTCCCAGCTCTGGCAGTTATCCATCATGTAGTAATCCAGCTCCTTTTTCATGCGGTCAGCATTTTTGCCAAACAGCGGAAATCCGGTTTCTACACGGTTGAGCATGTTACGTTCCATCCAGTCAGCACTGGCAGCAAACACTTCTGGCTTACCGTTGTTGGCGAAGTAACACACGCGGGTGTGTTCAAGAAAACGACCGATAATGGAGCGTACACGGATATTCTCGGACAGTTTTGGAATCCCCGGACGCAGGCGGCACATACCACGGATGATCAGATCGATCTTCACCCCGGCACGCGAAGCATCATAGAGGGCCCGGATCAGCTTTGGCTCAGTCAATCCGTTTACCTTCACCATGATATGCGCGTCTTTACCTGACTTAGCCAGGCGCGTTTCACGCTGGATCATTTCCAGCATTTTTGCATGCAGGGTGAACGGTGCGTTGTAGAGTTTCTTCAGTTTCTGAATCTTGCCCATACCGGTCAGTTGCTGGAAGACTTTGTGTACGTCTTCACCGACCTCATGGTCAGCCGTCAGGAAGCTGTAGTCACTGTACAAACGCGCAGTACCTGAATGGTAGTTTCCGGTTCCCAAGTGGGAGTAGCGCACCAGCTTGCCGTTTTCCTGACGCACAATCAGCATCGCTTTAGCGTGGCACTTGTAGCCCACCACGCCGTATACCACCAGACAACCCGCTTCCTGCAAGCGACTTGCCAGATGCAGGTTACTTTCTTCATCAAAACGCGCCCGCAGCTCAATCACTACGGTGACCTCCTTACCGCTGCGCGCGGCTTCCACCAGCGCATTAACGATGTCGGATTTAACACCGGTCCGGTAAAGGGTCTGTTTGATCGCTACGACGCCGGGGTCTTTAGCCGACTGACGCAGCAGGTCCACCACCGGAATGAACGACTGGAACGGGTGCAGTAACAGCTGATCACTCTGCTTCAAGGCGCTGAAGATATCTTTCTGATCTTTGATTTTGCCCGGAATACCCGGAGAAAACGGTTTCCAGCGCAGATCGTTGCGTTCGACCAGATCACGCACCGCCATCAAACGCGTCAGGTTAACCGGCCCGTTCACGCGATAGGTCTGGCTTTCGTTCAGCGTGTACTCCTGCTGTAGGAAGTGAATCAGCTCTTCCGGCGTACGGTTATCCACCTCAAGCCTCACCGCATCGCCATACTTACGCGAATGCAGCTCACCACGCAGGGTATTCGCCAGATCTTCAATCTCTTCGAAATCGAAGGTCAGATCGGCATTTCGGGTAATGCGGAACTGGAAACAGCCCTTCACTTTCATACCCGGGAACAGATCATCCGCGAACTCATGGATCAGTGAGGAAAGGAAAATCAGATGATCGCCATCACCTTCACAGATCTCGTCCGGTAAGCGTACCAAACGAGGCAAAGAACGTGGCGCGGGAATGATCGCCATACCGGTCTGACGACCAAACGCATCCTTACCATCCAGCTCAACGATAAAATTAAGGCTTTTGTTCACCAAACGCGGGAACGGGTGGGAAGGATCAAGTCCGACCGGACTAATAACAGGAACAACATTATCGTTGAAGTAGGTTCTGATCCACTCGCGCTGCTTGTCGGTCCAGATGTGGCGACGCAGGAAGTGGATACCTTCGTTCTCCATCTCCGGGAACAAGGTTTCGTTGAGGATCTGGTACTGACGTTCGATCTGCGCATGACAGATCTCTGCGATACGGCTGATGATCTTTTCCGGATGCATCGCATCAGGACCCACCGCTTCGCGGCCGTATTTGAGCTGATGCAGCTGCTCGGCGACACGAATTTCAAAAAACTCATCCAGATTGCTGGAGAAGATCAGCAGGAACATCAGACGTTCCAGCAATGGATGTTTTTCATCCAGCGCCTGTTCCAGCACGCGGATATTAAACTGCAGATGACTCAGTTCACGGTTGATATAAAGCTCGGGCGCTTTAAGGTCGACCGGCGGCTCTTCCACCGGTTCATCCGTAATCGGCACACTTTCCCGACTTTCCAGCAGGGCTACTGCCGCTTCACTCTGCGCTACAGCGGTCTCTTCAACCATCTTCTCTACTCCTGTAGTGGTCAGCAGCCCTTCATACGTCGGGCTACAGCCTATTCATTCATTAATTGTGCTGCACGCTTGGCAAAGTAGGTGAGGATGCCATCAGCACCTGCGCGTTTAAACGCCATCAGGGATTCCATCATGACCGACTTTTCATCCAGCCAACCGTTCTGGAACGCGGCCATATGCATCGCGTACTCACCGCTCACCTGATAGACGAACGTCGGCGCAGACAGCTCTTCTTTAACCCGACGCACGATATCCAGATACGGCATACCCGGTTTCACCATGACCATGTCAGCACCTTCTGCCAGATCCATTGCCACTTCGTGCAACGCTTCATCGCTGTTGGCCGGGTCCATCTGGTAACCAAACTTATTACCTTTACCCAAGTTACCCGCAGAACCGACTGCATCGCGAAATGGGCCATAGTAAGCACTTGCATACTTAGCAGAGTACGCCATGATCCGGGTATTCACATGCGCATTGCTTTCCAGTTCAGTACGGATTGCGCCAATACGGCCATCCATCATGTCACTCGGCGCAACCACATCTGCACCCGCCTGAGCGTGGGACAGCGCCTGCAGCACCAACGTGTCCACAGTGCGGTCATTCAGCACGTAACCGTTTACGTCGATAATGCCGTCCTGACCATGGGTGGTGAATGGATCCAATGCCACATCCGTCATCACGCCCAATTCCGGGCAGGCATCTTTCAGTGCTTTGACCGCACGTTGTGCCAATCCATCCGGATTGTAGGCTTCTTCTGCAAACTCAGTTTTCACATCCAGTGGCGTTACCGGAAAAAGGGCGATCGCCGGTACACCCAAAGACACGAGTTCTTTCGCTTCTTTTACCAGCAGGTCGATACTCATTCGCTCGACACCCGGCATTGAAGGCACAACCTCTGTTTCGTTCTGCCCTTCAATCACAAACATAGGATAAATCAGGTCATCCGGTGTCAGTGTATTTTCCCGCATCAGTCGACGGGAGAAATCATCAGCTCGCATGCGGCGCATACGGGTCTCGGGGTAGAAACGCTGGCTATTGTTAAAGGCCACGGGAAACATCCTTCTTTTGCACGAGATTGGACTCGAAAATCATGACAATAATATGACATCGCGATCTGACAAGACGGTTGTTCATTCAACAACCTGACCAGACGCAATGAATAACGGTGTTACGCCCAGTAGAATTCGCTCCCGGACTCGGCCGAAAGGTCACTAAAAGCGCGTAGTATTTGCACAAATCTTAACGTAATCTGTTGCTTGATAGTTAGCTTATTGTCGCCCAAAGCCTGAGGGAACTGATGGTTATCACTCCTCGGCAACATTATTACAAGTCAGCGTGCGCATGTTCTGTTTTCAGAAAAGGATATCAGTATGAAAAAAATCGCCGTTATTCTCTCGGGTTGTGGTGTATTTGATGGATCAGAAATCTACGAATCGGTACTGACCCTCTTACGTATCGAACAGAACAACGCTCAGTACCAATGCATGGCTCCTGACATAGAACAGCTGCACGTCATCAATCACCTGAAAGGCGACGTTGCTGAGGGCGAAAGCCGCAATGTTCTGGTTGAAGCGGCACGCCTGGCACGTGGTGACATTCTGGATCTGTCCACGGCGAATGCTGATGATTACGATGCGCTGATTATTCCCGGAGGCTTTGGCGCGGCGAAAAATCTGTGCGATTTTGCCGTCAACGGCGCACAGTGCGAAGTAAATGAAATCGTTGCCAATTTCACGCGGGAAATTCACAAGGCGGGCAAACCTGTGGGCCTGATCTGTATCGCCCCTGCAATGACTCCATTACTGTTTGGCGAAGGCACACAGTGCACGATCGGTACCGATTCTGACACTGCGGCAGCGATTGAAGCGATGGGGGGCAAACATCAAGCCTGCCCTGTTGATGAGATGGTTATCGATACCGAGAAGAAAGTAGTGACGACCCCAGCCTATATGCTGGCAGAGTCGATCTCCGAAGCGGCATCAGGCATCAATAAGCTGGTCGATGCTGTTATCAAAATGGCCTGATAAGGCAATAATTGGGAGCATGCAGCCACATGCTCCAGGGAAGTCGTATGCTGTATCGCCTCTTATCATCGGCCCTGCTTGGGCTGGCATGTTTACCCGCTCTTATCCACACCTCACCTGTCCTCGCAGATACACTGGTGTTGGCTCAGCTCAGCGACCGGCCGAAAAAGGATTTTAAGCAGCTGCGCCCAATGGCCAAATATGTTGCATCTGAATTGAAAACCTTTGGCATCACTCGGGGTGAAGTACGGTTATTTTCTGATCTGGGCGAACTGACCGAAGCGGTGAAAAACGGAGAGGTACACTGGGTCACCGAAACACCTTACACCGCATCAGTACTGGTACATGAGGGTGATGCTATTCCGTTGGTGATGAAATGGAAATCACGCCAAAAGCGTTACCAGACACTGATCTACACCCACAAAGATTCAAAGTTAACCAGTCTGGGAGATTTACTGGGTCAACGAATCGCCTTCGAGCACAACAACTCATTCAGCAGTTATTATCTTCCCCGTCTTCTGATGCACAAACAGGGCTTATCCGTTAAGAAGATAGAAGATTTCAACGCCCCCCGCGCCAAAGACAAGATCAATTATCTTTTCAGCCGGAACGAAAAAAACAATCTGCTTTGGGTTCACAAAGGACTGGTCGAAGCAGGTGCGCTTAACGACGGTGACTGGGAAAATAAGGGACGAGTACCTGAGGAGCTCAAGTCCGAATTACGCATCATCTATCGTTCGGAACCTTACCCCCGTGCATTAGAACTGGTCAGCCCCAAACTGTCAGAAGAGCGTGCTACGGCTTTAAAAAAGCTGCTGCTTAGCATGACGCCGGAAAGTCACGGAAAGTTGTTATCACGTTATGAGAAAACCGAAGGCTTTGAAGCACTGACACCCGAAGTTCCCAAGCTGCTGGAAGAGATATACACCACCAGCAAGACATGGTCTGAATGAAGCACTCGCTCGCGACCCGCTATGGTGTCTTACTTGCGGCAATGACAGCGTTCGTTGGCTGCTGCGTTTTAGTGGTCAATCTATATTATCTGGAGCACTATGCCAGAGCCTCAATCGCCTCCGGCCAAGAGCATTTGTCAACGGCCGTAGAACAGCAGCTGATCCGGGATGCGGAGTTGGTCGCGACATCAGTCGCCAACAACCTGGATGCGGCTGTGTATAGCTCCGATTTCAGCGCGATACAGGAACAGCTTGAAGCACTCACCCAACAAAGTAGTGTGCCTTATGTCTATATTTATGATCAGCAAGGTCTGATCATTCACGACGGATCAGCTGAGCTGCTAACCTACGGCCAGCCCGTCAGTGACTTCTTACCTCCTGGACTGAACGCTGATCAGATCAAAGACACCCAGAAAATCGGGCGTTATATTCATATTGCCCAGCCAATCACCTCCGGTGATACAACCTTTGCCATGCTCCGTCTGGCTATCACCTACAAAGACGCCGAATCTGATATTCAGAACCTGAGCATTGACCTGGAGAATCAGGGACAACAACTGCGTAACAATATTCTGGTGACCTCGCTGATGATTATCGCGGTGCTACTGGCAATCGCGACCTCCATCATCTTCCTGCTCTCACAGCATTTACTGTCGCCCGTAAAACGTCTGGCCGAACGCTGCCGGGCTTACGCAGGCGGTGAGACACAGATCCGCTTCCAACTGGAGCGCGACGATGAATTCGGACTCCTGGGCGAAGCACTGGAAGAGATGAAGGCTTCAATCAACCATTCACAGCGACAGGTTGAACAGCTGGCCTATCACGATCCCCTCACCCAGTTACCCAATCGTCGGATGTTCAACGAAGAGCTGAGCAAGTTGATTCACTGGGCCGAGCGTCACGATAGTCATGTTGCGGTGCTATTTATCGATCTCGACCACTTTAAGCAAGTGAACGATGTTGCCGGGCATGAGGTGGGGGACAAACTATTGATTCAGGCAGCACATCGCCTGAGCAACTTAGTTGCCTCGTTGGCCGACGAACTCGATTTCCCTGTGCCTGAAAGCCTACTTCTCTCGCGCCTTGGCGGCGATGAATTTGTCTTGCTGCTACCCGCATATACCGACCTGCATCAGATCGATCGCATAGCCACCCAGATCGCCGATCGGCTCGACAACAGTTTCACCATCGAAGACCGCCGCTATAACGTCTCCGCCAGCGTAGGGATCACACTTTATCCCGAACACGGCAGTACCGTCACCGAACTGCTCAAACAAGCGGATATTGCCATGTATGCGGCCAAACACTCCGGCCGTAAACGTCACCGTTTCTTCGAGCCCGATATGAACACAGCGGTCATCAGCAAGATGCTGATACAGCAAGGTGTGCGCGATGCGATGACAAGCAATGACCTACATCTGGCGTATCAACCCATCATTGATCTGCAATCGGGCGAAGTGCTTGGAGCAGAAGCACTGATCCGTTGGCACCACCCGGAGAAAGGTGAAATACCACCCGACAGCTTTATTCCACTGATCGAAAAAACCGACCTGATCCTGCCGCTCACCTTGTGGACACTGGAGCGAGCCTGCAAGGATCTGACGAATCACTTATTGCCTCGCCGATCTTACTTTAAGCTGTCGGTGAATATCTCTGGTGCCGCACTGAAGGAACAATCTATTCGCGACAAGATCCATCAGATCATTAGCAGCTACGCGTTACCTGCACATACGTTGCATCTGGAGCTTACCGAAACCAGCATGATGGAGAACATTCAGTCCTGCGCCGATATTCTCTACGACTGGAAAGGTACCGGTGCCGATATCTGGATTGATGATTTCGGCACCGGTTACTCGTCCTTAAGTTATCTCCATACCCTGCCCATTGATGGTCTGAAGATCGACCGCAGCTTCATCACGGATATCACCCAGCTCGAAGGCAATCAGGTCGTAGAAACCATCATCACTCTGGCTCACTCTCTGGGTATCGAAACCATCTCTGAAGGGATTGAAACCACCATCCAGCAACAGTTTCTGCAAAGTCGTGGTGGTCATTACGGGCAGGGCTATCTGTTCGCCAAACCTGCGCCACTAGAGCAACTTACCCACATCCTGGACAAGGAATCTGTATATGAACCACTCTGACACACTGTTGCTGTTATGCAGTGCCTGTCTGCTCACCTCAACGGCGACCGCCGGACAATGGGAGCTCAAAACCGACCTAAAATACACCGACGGTGCACGCTCCGATATCACCACGTACGATAGCACCGGAGACTTCGATAAACGTAAGGTTAAGCAGAAACGTAAAACTCAGTTGGAAACCCTGCTTACCTACACCGTTGAAAGCACACTCCCGGAGCTCGAATATATCGGGCGTGTTGGTCACCTGTTTAAGCGCACCAAAGACAAAGACTTACAGCTGAAAGACGATGGCAGCCTGAAGAAAGATAAAACCCGTACCGAGTTTGAACGGATAACTTATGCAGGACTGGGCTTGCGCTACGATACAGGCAAAGCGCTGGGAGCCGATCGCTGGCTACTGAAAGCACGCTATGACCGCTATTTGCACGTTTCATACGGTGCCAATCAGCTACACGAAGATGCCAAAGAACGCAGTGGCGATCTAAAGGGTTACGAGTGGTCTGTCGAGGCTAAAGGTGAATATTCCACCCACTGGCCGGGCATCTATCTTCACCCGTTCGTGGAATATAAGCAGGAACGCCTGAATCTCTGGCACGACGATACACGCGATAAAATCCAAGAAGCCGAAATGGAGCAGCAGTACGAAACAGGTCTGTTTCTCAGTTGGCTTACGCCGTACGATGGCTGGGAACTCACCACCGGACCGTTTTGGCAGAGAGAGCTGGACGCAGAACGCGCCGATGACGAAAAAGACTGGGTCTGGGACGACGATGAGCGTTGGATAGCACAAATGAAGCTGGAATATGAAGCACCGATGCCCGGCTTTGAAATGGAGTTCGTCGTAGAGCAACACCTTAACGGTGGTGATAAAGGCGAACGGCGCTATAACCTGGAACTCAGCTACGAGTTTTAGGCGACTTCTAGTCAGACAGATTTTCGCAGGGACCGATACAACGTCCCTGCGGCGGCAAACCCTCAGCTACTTTTTACGTCCAGATAACCACGCTGGATAACGGTCTCCAGCGCGTTTGCGGCAGCCACCAACTCATCATAGGTTTCACGGCAGACTTTCAGTTGCCGAATCTGTTCCGGTGTCGGCAGGCTATCACCTGACAGCTTCGCTATTTCAAGCAGCTCAGAGATGTACTGCACCCGTGCACTGGCGACCATACCCAGCATCGGCTTAAGATCTTCCAATGCCAGATCCGGTATTTCAGGGTTCAGCACTTCACGATTTATCTCACGGCGGTATTTATCCAACTGCATTAGCAGGCGATTGTTTTCCATATCCATACAGCCTCTCCCGGCATTGCTCAGAACGGCACTCAAACCTATCGATCAGGATGAGTGCACACATAACTTATGCCAGCGTAGACCAAATCCACTAAAACACACGGCGGCTGAAAGAAATCACAGCGATGCTTGATTCAGCTCAGCTGTTCGCAGCGCGTGTTTTGCACGGGCAGCCCGCGCCATACTCAAACGGTATAACACTGGCACCACAATCAACGTCAGCACGGTGGAGAACACCAAACCACTCACAATCGCAGTCGCCACAGGCCCCCAAATCAGAGAATGCCCACCCAACCCTGTTGCTAGCGAGAACAACCCTGCAATCGTGGTCAGTGAGGTGATAAGAATAGGAATCACTCTACGACGGGCCGCATAGAGCGTTGAGTGCAACAAACTCATTCCGGCGTCCAGACGCGCGTTCGCCGCAGAGATCAATACTATAGCAGCATTAACGGCGATCCCGGCCAAGGCCACGATGCCATACAGAGTAAACAGGCTCAGCGGATTCTGGGTGATCAGCAGACCAATCAACACCCCGGTAAAGGCCATCGGTACGGTCACCAAAATCATCAACGGCTGCCAGTAACTGCTGAACTGCGTTCCCAAAATCAGGTACATCAGTCCCAGACCAAACAGGAACAAAACACCGATAGAATCGATACTCTCCTGGATGTCATCCAGCTCCCCGGTCATATCCAGGTCGATATTGGGAAAACGTTGGCGATAGGTCCGATCCCACTCACTCATCAGTAGTTGGTTAGCGGTCACGGTATCCATCCCACCCTCAACAATATCTGCTTCGACCGTGATCGCCCGGCGGAAGTTATAATGGCGGATATTGCCAAGGCTGCTGTCACGCTGGAAATGGACCAGTTCAGACAGGGAAACCAGCTCACCCGCCGGGGTTGGAATCTGCGCCTGCAGCAACTGATCGATCTCAGCCAGAGGGACCGGTTTAGCCCGCACCCGCACTTCAACCTTTTCCCCTTCATGCTGCATGTCCGCGACGATCTCGCCATCCACCAACAGCTGCACTGAACGCATCACATCGGATGGCATCAAACCGGTACGGGTGATCGCATCATAGTTCGGTGACATATTCAGAGTCAGGCGGCCACCACCGGCATCGTCGGTGATATCGGTAATGTCGCTCTGTGTCGTCAGAAAACCTTTAAGTGCATCCGCCGCCGCACGAATCTCGGCGTATTCATCTCCACGTACTTTTACGCTGATCGGTTTGGACGTAGGAGGCCCGCCTGCCAATCGCAGGAAGGAGGTATTCATCGGTCCCGGTACCGCATTCACATCGGCACGCATCGCGTCAATCAGGCTATCAACGGAGCGGTTTTCCGGCGTTTTCGGTTTCAGCCCCACCAACACCTGTCCGTAATGCTCTCCAAAAAACGGTTCGGTTTCGGTAAACATCTGACCGGCATACACCGTCACGGCACGTACATCTTCATCATTCAGATGCTGACGCACCTTCGCTTCGATCTCCTGCACTTTTTCCAGACTCTGCTGCAACGGTGTACCCGCCGGCATCTCCACATTGACGTAGAATATCCGCAACGGATCTGAGGCAAAGTAATCCATCTTGATCTTGCCAGTTACCAACAAGCTGAACGCGGACATACAGAATATCAAGATCAGCAACAGTGTAATCAGTGGCCGACGGATCGCTTTGATCAAGAAACGGATGTAGAAAATCTGCACCTTACGCGTCAGATTTTCACGCAGGCGCTGGGAACGAGTTGGCTTCTCAAAGCTG
>JAGSHA010000333.1 GCA_023954795.1 Oceanospirillaceae bacterium
AGACTGGTAACGACCCAGACGCGGATCAGCTTTTTCATCCTGACTTCGGTCAGTAGGGTGCCTGAAAAAACCATCAGCCACAGTGGCAGGAAGGTGAACAAGGGAGTGCCCCACATGGAGCGCAGGCGCATCCCTGTGGCCAGTGAGATCAGCAATGTGATGATCAGCGGACCAAATGCGATCAGCGTCAGGAAGGTGCGATTGGCGGCGAGATGGGTCTCTGCGGGTGGGGATTGCTTGCTGCCCGCCCTGATCAGCAGGAAGAACGTTGGTAGCAATATGATCAACGCAGCCAGCTGGGACACTCCAAACCGCAACGGATTGATCAGATGGTCTGCCAGTGCTTTTTCGTTGCCGCTGCCACGTGCCGCGCCGTAACGAATCGTGCTGAAATCATGCTCAATCAGCCAGATTAGATTGGGTAGCCATACGAGCACTGTGGCGATCAGCGCTACATAAATACCTTTTTGACGCCAGAACGGGCGCCCGGCAGGCGTCAGGAAATAGCAGGCAATGCTCAGTAGCAGCACGACTGAGTAATACTTGGTCAACATGGCCAGGCCGCTGCAGACCCCGAGCATTAACCAATCCCACAGACGGTTGTGATTAATGGCGCGAAATCCGAACAATACGGTCAGTGCCCAGATCGCGAGCTGTAGAATGTTCGGGTTAAATTCCGGTGTGAGGTAGTTGTAATACGGAACCAGTGTTAGCAGGAGTACCGCAACGAGTGCCGGTTGTTTGCCGAGGAAGGTTCGGCCTACGGAGTACTGTGCCCAAAATGCGGTGAGCACAGCAATCTGGCTGAGTAGAAATATCGGCCAGTTGCTGGCGGGTGATAGCAGCGTAATTGCGTAGGTAAGCCATGGTGCCAGCAGGGGATGTTTATCGTAACCCAGTTGCCATTCCTGACCCCATGTCAGCCCCTCGACGACGTCTAAGTTAGCATTAGGTTGTAATAAACTGGGCAACAAAAACCATAACAGGCAATGTACACCTAAGGCGACAAGCAACGTTCGATTATAGCTGTGGGTGGCTGTCATATTAACTACTCAATAAATGTGACTGCCCGGCGCGTATTCAACTCGCCGGGTGCCGAACCTCTATCATTTTCGTGCGGCCAGATAACCCCAAACATAGGCGTTGGGGCCAATCGTGGATTGCACGGTGAACTCGTTCAAGGGCGCAAAATCATAGATGTCGAAATAGGCTTCTGCGGTTGGCCATGATGCGTGACTTGGGTAGATCACTTTATCGAACTGCTTGGCGAGCCAATGTTCAAGCTGTCGTTTGGTCTCCAGTGGTCCGTTAACGGTAATCCCTTCTGGAGGTTGTTGAGCAGATACACGCTGATCCTGGACCAGTGGGTGTTTGGGCGAGTTCTGTCCGATGCCCGTGGTGAAGGCCATATTCAGCGGATTAGCACCTGCACCGTATTGTGTAGCCAGCAACACAGCATCAAGGTATTTCTGTTTACCGGTGAGATAATGGGCCCGGATCAGCGATGAGGCTTCCGGCGCGGTCAGGTTGCCCCACCCCAGCCAGGCCCACGGATTACGTTTGGTCCACTTAAATGCGGTCTGGTTACCGGTATGAATGCTCTGATCCGCTTCCCGCAGGAGCGCAACTTCGGCGTTGCGCTTGATCAGAGAGTCGGTGTTTTGAGTATTGAGATACACAAATGCCGCGTCGGTTTGATCGTGATGTTGCCATTTTTTCAGCGGCGAAGCTTTGTTGAAAACCGAGGTTTGTACGAACAAGCGGTGCCAGGTTTCATTGCCGGTAAGCCGATACAGTTCTGCTGCTGCAAGGTTGCGTGCATCTTTCGCCTGATGAGGGAGCTCACGGTAGGCGCGACGGGAATACGCTTCCTCCGCCCAGTTCATCGCTTTGAGCGCCGACGCTTTATAGGTTGCCGCCAATTCAGGCGCAAACGGTTTCAGAACGCGCGCTGCTCGGGCAGCGACACCGGCATAGATATGACTCGACCAAAAACCGGGTGCATACGCCAGCAATGTCTGCGATTCCTGCCAGCTGCCCTCACCATGCCTTGGGTGATCCATCGATTCGATGCCTCCGCGGATACCGCCTTCCGGTGTTTGTAAGCGTCGGAAAAACTCCAGTCCCCAGAGTGCCTCATCCAGAAGGTCAGGCAAATTGTTGCTCGATTCCGGGAGATTGAGATTTATTCCAGCAAAGTACTGTGGATTCATCTCGATCAGTTCCAGCATCAGGCGGGTACTGTCCAGATGCTGGATACGACGGTCCCAGTCGCCAGCATCCGCGTAACCGCCCCAGGCATTATCTACCACCAGTGATGTTTTACCGTTAATGAGGTCAGAGAAATTGTCCCGTGCGGTGCCGCGTGCATTGATGCCGTTCATCGTATCCATCAGTGGCGTGCGCGAATGGTAAACCACGACGCCATCATCGGGATGCATATTGCGCGGACGGCGATACTGGGTATACGGCGGGCCTAGTTCGATACCGCTGCGCTGGTGGAATAAGCCGCGTACGGACGTTGTAAACGCATCGCCCCAGGCGTTTTTGTTGATGGGGAAACTATAAGAACAGCCCACGCTCTTCACACAAACCCGATACTCACCTGCAGCTTTCAGGGCACTGAATTGCATCATGTAAACATCAGCGCTGGTGTAGTTCTGTTTATACGCATCTTCAGCTTCAAAGCGGGATTTGGAGAGTTCGGTTTCCCCACGGTAGACAATCTGTTGCGTCTGATTATTGATCACCGCAAATGGAAGGCGGTCGGCATAGGGCTGGCCATCCCCGTTACCACGCCACAATGATAGAAAGGCGACTTTACGGTTGTCATCCGGACGGAAACCAATCTGAGACACATGCACGGCTTCGCTACGTACATTGCGCGTGTTGTGCAGGTACGTTTGGCGACTAATCGCGCTGTTATTAAATTCGACTTCGTATTGCGCACCCTCTTTGAGCGGCGCCGGTAACTTCAGATACAGGTAATGGGTCACAGGCCAGTCAAATGCCCAGAACCCTGTGCGTGCCATGTCGCTGGGGCGGCTCTTACGATAAACCGCGATGGGTTTTTGGCCCGCACCATAGGCTGCATCGTTGCCGGAGCGGATCAGATAGCTAGAGGCAGAATCCGCCCAGCGGGTGTTTAACGGTGCGCCCTGAAACTCATCAAACGGATAAAGCACGTCCTGTTTTGGTCCTACAACGCTGCCGATGACCTGTTTACCCTGGCGTACCCAGCGATGGCGATCACGACTATCATCCACCCAATCAATAATTCCTTTGTCGTAATACCGCTGAAGCGCTGGAATACGCTTGCCCGCCTGAATTTCGATGCTGAGTACATCGGGCGCGACAGCTGAAATACGGGATATATAGGGGAGCTGGCTGTTCGCACTGACAAAAGCGATATGGCTGAGCCAGACAAGCGTTATTGCAATAATCCGTGTCATCTTCAAGGGATATCCGTTGCTGAACCTGAGGTCTTATTCTTCCATTAACTGGTGACAGTTGGTAGTACGGTTTTAGACGGACGATCAGGGATCTCCCGTGCGAGCTTCGGTACCAGATAACCGGGCAACTGAGCCTGTAGCTGGGCGACCAGCTTTTGGGCGTCTGCATCAGGAATATCAAAGTGTGCAGCACCGTCGACCGGATCCAGTACAAAGAGATAATAGGGCAGAACACCCCAGTCAAACAGTGATTCGTTCAGATGCTTTAGCGCGTGGACAGAGTCGTTAATACCGCGCAGCAGTACGGCCTGGTTGAGTAACGTGATACGCGCATCACGCAACGCATTTAATGCCCGGCCAACGTTTTTGTCGATCTCGTTCCCGTGGTTAACGTGTAATACGAGCGTTGTCTGCAGGCGACTCTCACTCAGGATTCCGATCAATTCAGGCGTGACGCGTTCAGGAATCACAACGGGTAGCCGGCTGTGGATGCGTAACCGCTTCAGATGGCGAATTGCACTTAGATCCTTTACCAGCCGCTGCAAGCGATTATCGGAAACGGCTAAAGGATCGCCCCCGGAGAGGATAACTTCTTCAATGCTGCTGTCAGCCCGAAGGTAATTGAGCATGGTCTGCCATTGCTCCGGTCCTAAGCGGTTCTCATCG
>JAGSHA010000319.1 GCA_023954795.1 Oceanospirillaceae bacterium
TTACTTCAAGTTGTCCGGTGATAACCGCCTGCTGTGGGGGGGCGGTGAAAACTACAGCACCAAATTCCCCAGCGACATTGGCACCTTTGTACGCCGTTACATGCTGGAATTTTATCCCGAGCTAAAAGACCTGCGCATTGATTACGGTTGGGGCGGTACGTTGGCGATCACCCTCAATCGTATGCCCTATTTTGATCGGGTTGAAGACAACCTGTTTGTGGCACAAGGGTACTCTGGTCATGGCGTGGCACTGGCGACCTTGGGCGGAAAACTGATGGCTGATGCGATCTCCGGTTCGGCCGAGAAATTTGATACGTTTGCCAAGGTGCCTACGCCCAGTTTCCCCGGTGGCACCCTGCTGCGCTGGCCCGGGCTGGTGGCTGGCATGCTCTATTACTCCATGCGAGACCGATTTTTCTGACGGTTTAAACAGTCAGATTTAAGGTGGCTTTTACTCTATAATGCGGATCTTTAGATTTCCGGATACGTGTTAGTGAGCGACAAGATGGACACAAAGCCTTTGCCCAACGGTGACAAACCCCTGCCAACCCAGGCTAAATCGCAGGATTTGAAGCCACGCAATGCGCCGGTCCAGGGTCGCTCGAAGAAGCGTTCGAAAGAGATAATAGACGTCACCAGCGAGTTGCTGGAGCGTGTTGGTTTTGATGATCTGAACACCATTCTGATCGCCAAAGAGGTTGGGATTTCAGTGGGTTCGTTGTACCACTATTTCCCCAACAAACATGCGATTCTGTATGCAATGGGGCTGCGCTGGCTGGAAGAGATCGATAAGGTTCTGAGCGAGATTGCGGCATGGCCTGTCGAGGATATGCCGCTGGATGAGCTGGTAGAGCAGATGCTGGCGAAGAACCTCAAGGTGTATAAGAAGCAGAAGGCTGTACTGACGTTGGTGCAGGCGATGTTCTCTGTACCGGCGTTGCGTGAACTGGATGCGCAGCATGATGATCTGGTGATCTCCCGAATGGCCGCTATCTTCAAGCGCATGGGTATTAACCGGCACTTGAAAGAGCGTGAGCGTCTGGGACGACTCTATCTGGAAACCAGCCACAGTGTGTTTCTGGTGGTGGTCCATCAGAGCGGCGAGCGGGCCAAGCGTACGCTGGCTGATCTGAAGTTCATGCTCTGCACCTTGCTGCAACAGCACTTGGAACAGTCTCAGTCTCAGAGCGAGTCCGGCAGCTGACCGTCTCTTTATCTCTCCGCACAAAAAGCTACCTCAAGTTCTGATGCGCCGATCTCCCGGTGCATCGCTCTATTGTTTAACATTTTGAGGTTTGCACAGATGACGCAACAACTATTACGTATTACCCCTTCTTGTGACGCTAGTCAGGCGACGCCTATCAACCCTGACCGTGTTCTCGCGGGTGCCCCCCAAGAGGTGATCAATAATCTGTTCACCAACAGCAAAGAAAACTTTTTCTGTGGAGTTTGGTCATCCACCGAAGGTCAGTGGACCCTGCATTACACCGAGGATGAGTTCTGTTACCTGATCAAAGGTAAGGCGATCCTTACCAATGCTGCAGGTGTTTCGGAAGAGATCAATTCAGGTGATGCCTTTGTGATCCCCGCGGGTTATCAGGGGACGTGGGAAACAATCGGGGAAGCGCAGAAGTTCTACGCCATTTACGAAGAGGGTTGAATCCTGCGGTATAGCCGCTCTCTCAAATAGGGAGCCTGCGAACAAGTCCGACACTTTCTCTGCAGGCGATAAAACAGCTTTATGTGCGAAAGGCAGCGCAGTGGAATGACGGGTCCTTTCCAAGCGGCCTGACAAAGCAGAAAGCTGTTTTAGCACCCGCCCTTCGGGGCTTTCAGAGCAACCCGATCTCTACGTTAGCGATTTTCGCCAGGCAACCAGCATGGCTGTAATCGCTGCCTTGATCTCGAATTGCTCTTAAAGCCAGAGTCGTCTCGGACTTATTCGCAGGTTCCTAAGGTTTCCTATACCCTCGGGGGTATGTGAATCATGGTTGAACAGGCGTTAAATGAGGGTAATTGTTGAGGTGAAATGCCATGTTACAACTATCCGATTCGCAAGTGTTTAACCGCTATCCCCATGAAACCTGCCGGGAACTGTCGATGTTTGGAGCGTTAAGTCGCGACAGCGTCGACTTTCTGTTCTCGCAGGGGAAGGTGTTGGATTGCAGCCCCGACACAGTTTTGTTTGAGCGCGGCGAACGATCTGATCAGTTCTACATTCTGCTCGGCGGGCGTGTGGCGTATTACCGTTATAACGGTGATGAGCAGGTCTATATTCGAAGTTTTAAAAGCGGCGAACAGATCGGTTTCTCTGGCATGATCGGATTGCAGAACCGTGTCGGGATGGGGGTTGTTGAGCACCATACCACCGTTCTGGAGGTATCCTGTGAGTTATTTCATCAGGTGTGTGACCGCTTTCCCGCTGACTTTGTGATCTTCCTGATCAATATGACCCGCGAAATGAGCCGTGAGATTACCGATCTGGATGCGATCTGCAGTCGACTGGCTACTCAGGCTCAACACGCGGTTACACTCTGATTTTACCTTTCCAAATTACCTGCCGAGGGCGTGAGATGGGGTTTACTACCCCGTCCCGGCCCTCGGTTAAATAACTGCGCTATTCCGCTGCTGCGGTGTGATCCAGCGGTTCCATCTTCGGTGGATGCTTTCGATCCCCGAGTTCGGATATCAGCATCGCGGCGATAATTAAGCCCGCCCCCATCATGCCTTGTGTCCCCAGATGTTCTCCCAGAAACAACCACGCGGCGACATGAGCAAACACCGGTTCGGTGGCGAAGACTAAAGCGACTTTATGCGGTTCGATGATCATCTGACAGGCGGATTGTGCCCAGAACGCATAGGCGGTGCCGAATATGGCGGCGACCAGAATCGATACAATGATGATCGGTGATGACAGCTGTTCCTGCCAGCTTACCGGGGCCGCTTCCGGGTGGTAGAACGCAGGATCAGGGCTTAGCCATGCGGCTGCGGTGCTATATACCATGACGGCGGTCAGCTGAATAATACTGAGCAACGTGACAGGAAGGGTGCTGACAAAACGCCCCGTCAGAATAATGTGGGCCGCAAAACAGAAGGCGCATATCAGCACCAGAATATCACCCTCATTCAGCGCCAGCGTGTCGCTCATGGTGAGCAGATAGAGTCCGGCGGTTGCTGTGATGACACCAATCCACACATTCATTCGGGCATGCTGTCGGAACACCAGAAATGCCAGTACCGGTACCAACGGAACGTTTAGGCCGGTGATAAATCCGGCGTTAGATACGCTGGTGTAGCGTAAGCCTTCGGTCTGCGTATAGAACGCGATAAACAGAAAAAAACCTAATAGCAGCCCGGCACCCAGTAGCTTCGGCATCATCCCTTTTTCGATCGTTTCACGGGCAAAGTAGAGCAGCGGGAGCAGAGACAGAGCGGCGATGGCAAAGCGTAATGCGTTAAAGGTATGGGTGGGTAAAACCTCGACCGAGAGATCGATCAGAACAAACTCTGCGCCCCAGAAAAAGCTGACAAGTAGCAGCAGAACAAGCGCAATGCGAGGCGATTTTATTGTCATTGTGGGTCTCGATGGGCCGGTTGAAAATGAAAACGCCCCCGATGTTGTTGGTGCTTGGGGAACACCAGAAACATTGGAGGCGTTTGAGTGCGCGTTGCCGCGCTGATCTGGCAGGGCGTTACGCCAGAGCGAAGCCCATGATGATCAGCGTGATAAATGTGAATGCCGCACCGATCAGTGCATATGGGATCTGCGTCAGTGCGTGCTGCATTGGGGTACAGCCGGAGCCTTGCGCAGACAACACGGTGGAATCACTGAAGAAGCAGGCATGGCTACCAAAGGCAGATGCAGACAGCAGTGCGCCGACGGTCAGCGGCATCGACATATCCAGCGCCAGTGCCATCGGAATAACAATCGGCAGGGAGACAACGAATACACCCCAGCTGGAACCGGTAGCAAACACGACCGCCGCCATGGCTGCGAATACCAATGCCGGTAACAGCTCTTTTGACAGGTAAGGTGTCAGAGAGTCGATGATATACGGGGTCATGCCCAGCTGATCGTTAACGTCTTTCAGCATGAAGCCAGCACACACCACTGCAATCGGATGCAA
>JAGSHA010000147.1 GCA_023954795.1 Oceanospirillaceae bacterium
AGCGTGAGCTTGAAGTGAGGTTCGAGCAGGTTACAGCAGCGACTGGCTGCACCATGGCGCGTTTCTATCAGTCCTTGCTGTTCCAGCCGAGTAAACGCCTCACGTACAGTCGAACGGGAAACCTGCTGATCTGCCGCTAACTGACGCTGCGAAACCATCTTTTCCCCGGGCACAATCTGCCCGAACAGGATTTTATCGCGCAACTGCTGCACGATTGTCTGGCTGAGTCGCTGTTCGTCGGACACTGTTTTCTCCGCTTAAGGCCGCGCTTTAGGTTTCCCCTGATTTTTGGTCAGACCAGTTACTAGTGTAGCATTTCTTTTATCTTCGCCCTCACCTATCTTTCAGTCATTACAACGAATAATAAATGGGCCAGACATGAGCATCGGCCCGCAATGACAAGGTGATCCGAATGCCTCATGCTGAACGCCAACCCCGCGTCGGTCTGTTTGTAACCTGTCTGGCCGACATGTTCAGACCTACTGTTGCTTTTGCCACGGTCCGCCTGCTTGAGCAAGCAGGTTGTATCGTTGAAGTACCAGAAAAACAAACCTGCTGCGGTCAACCCGCTTTTAACTCCGGCGACCGCAACACCACCCGAGATATAGCAAAAATGACCATCGAAGCCTTCGATGGCTACGAATACGTGGTGGGACCGTCCGGCTCATGCATCGGCATGCTGCACTATTATGTTGATCTGTTTGATGAAGGCGATCCGTGGAAACAGCGCGCAGAGGATCTTAAATCTCGCGCCTTTGAGATTACGTCCTTCCTTGTGGATAAAGTGGACTTCGATCAGATCAGCGCACAGTTCGACGGTACGATCACCTATCACGATTCTTGCTCTGGACTCCGCCAACTGGGCGTCAAACAGCAACCACGTAAACTGCTGTCTAAGGTCGATAACCTTGAACTGACCGAGATGGAAGAAGCTGAAACCTGTTGCGGTTTCGGCGGCACGTTCTGCGTGAAATACCCGGATATCTCCAATCGCATGGTTTCCAACAAGACTGAATTCATCTCCGAATCCGGTGCTGATACTTTGGTCGGCGGCGATCTGGGCTGCCTGCTGAATATGGCGGGTAAGCTGAAGCGAGAAGGGAAAACAGTTGAAGCCCGCCATGTGGTGGAAATTCTGGCCGGCATGCTGGATCAGCCTGCTATCGGTGAAGCTGACGCGGATAAATACGCGCTGGCACAAAAAGTCTGAGCGGGGAAAACAGTATGCAAATCAAGAGCCCTGAATTTAAAGAAAACGCCCGCATCGCGCTGAAGGATGTCAACCTGCAGAAAGCGTTGGGCAACCTGAAAGCAGGATTCCCGGTCAAGCGCGCCAACGCCGTTGAACGGATGCCGGAATTTGAAGATCTGCGCAATGAAGCCCGCGATCTGAAAAATCACATTCTGGAAAATCTCGATGTTTACCTGGAGCAGTTTGAGTCCAAGGTCGTTGAGAACGGTGGTCACGTGCACTGGGCACGCACCTCTGATGATGCCTGTAAAACCATTCTCGATATTTGCCAGCAGGTCGGCGCCAAAACCGTCACTAAGGGTAAATCCATGGTGTCGGAAGAGGTTAATCTGAATGAATACTTGGAAAAGAACGGCGTACAGCCGATCGAAACCGATCTGGGTGAGTACATTCTACAGCTGCGCAATGATCATCCGAGCCATATCATCGCTCCAGCTATCCACCTGAATCTGGAAGATGTATCTGAAGCCTTCCACGAACATCACCATCGTCCGAAGTCCGATGATCCGGCCGTACTGATGCAGGAAGCCCGCGAGATGCTGCGCAAGCAATTTGTGTCTGCAGATGTCGGTATCACCGGCGCCAACTTCTGTGTCGCGGAAACCGGCTCCACCATTATCGTAACCAACGAAGGTAACGGCGACCTGACTCAGACCTTGCCGAAAACCCACATTGTGATCACCTCTATCGAGAAGGTGGTGCCGACACTGGAAGACATGACCTTGTTCCAGCGGTTATTGGCGCGCTCTGCCACAGGTCAGGAATTTACGGTGTATAACACCCTGTCGACCGGCCCACGTCGCGCGGAAGATCAGGATGGCCCTGAAAACTTTCACGTGGTTCTGGTGGATAACGGGCGCAGTGAGATGATCGGCTCCGAATTGCAGGACATGCTGCGCTGCATTCGCTGCTCTGCATGTATGAACCATTGTCCGGTTTATGGCGCAGTGGGTGGTCACAGCTATGGCTGGGTATACCCGGGCCCTATGGGCTCAGTACTAACGCCACAGATGATCGGTATCGAAAATGCCGGGCTGCTGCCCAACGCCTCTACCTTCTGCGGTAAGTGTGAGTCGGTATGCCCGGTGAAAATCCCGCTGCCGAAGCTGATGCGCCACTGGCGTGATAACGAATTCGAAAAACACCTGAGTCCGAAAGCGGTCCGCTGGGGCATCTCCGGCTGGGGATTCTTTGCTAAACGCCCGGCACTCTATCGCTGGGTATCCCGCAGCTCCGCCTGGTTTATGCGGACAATGGCTGGCAAAAAAGGCCGTATCAATAAGCTACCTCTGGCCGGTGGCTGGACCGACTGGCGTGACATGCCCGCCCCTGAAGGTAAAACCTTCATGGATCAGTGGAAACAGGGTAAGCGATAACAGGAGCGAACGATGAGCAAAGCAGAGATTTTTGGCAATATCCGTCGCGGCCTGGGTCGCGGTGAACCGACAGCCCAGCAGCGTGCTGCGGCTGAAAACCGTATCGCCGCCAAGGCGAACAACCTGATTCCTAAGCGCGCACAGCTACCACAACCTGAACAGGTACAGCTGTTTAAAGAGATGGCGATTGAAGCCGCCGCAGAACTGATAGAGCTGAACAGCACGTCAGAAGTCCCGATGGCGGTGAGCGAATGGCTACATAAGGAAAACGTTCAGGAGCTGGTGACGGCCAGCAGTCCGGAACTGAAGGGCATGGATTGGTCTGCGCTCGGAGAGATCGCGCTGACCGAACGCGTGGCACAGGCTGGCGACATGGCCAGTATTACCAGCAGCTTTGCCGGGATTGCTGAAACCGGCACCTTGATGCTTCATTCCAGCGCAGACAGCCCAACCACACTGAACTTCCTGCCGGATGTGCACATGGTGGTGCTGCATGCCTCCACCATCGTGGGGCCTTATGAAGATGCGTGGAAACAGCTGCGTCTGGCACATAAGGGGGTGATGCCCCGCACCGTGAATATGATTACGGGTCCGTCTCGCAGCGCCGACATCGAGCAGAAACTGCAGATGGGTGCTCATGGGCCACGTACGCTTGTGATTTTACTGATCAACGACTGACAGTCACTGATCCCTGCACACAAGCGCAGTACAGAGTAACAACCTCGCTCCAACCTCTTTAGCCACCCTCGGGTGGCTTTTTTATGACTGAAGCAAGGCTATTTCTTGTCCAGAACTATTGAGTCAGCAGCCCCACCATATCCAGTGATGTGATCATCCCCACCGGACGCTTGTCCTCAACCACCAGAATACGATGGATTTTGTATTTCGACATCAAGCCAGCCACAACCTTAATCTCATCATCAGGAGATACTGAGATCACATCATCCGTCATAATATCGGCTACTGTACAACGACTCAGCCGCTCTACCAGATCACCAGCATCCGTTTCGGAACCCACAATCAGGTTTGTCATCGTCCCGTTGCTATGCCAGTAGTAACTGGTCTCACCCGCCTCAGTTTTTAAGTTACTGGAAAAACGACGACCAATATCCGTGCTGGTCACAATCCCGATTAATTCACCATTGCTTACCACCGGAGCACCGCTGATTTTACGACTGGATAGCGCTTTATCCATATCGATAAGAGACATCTCGGGGCTAACCGTAAACAGCTCCCGACTCATAATATCTTGTGCGTGCGTGGTCATATTCCAGCTCTCCAGACTAAGTAGAGCCTTTAAATAACCCTTTGAAAGACAAGGCGTCCTTGATAAATATCAAGCATCCAAAGCGGTGCAAAAAGGCAGATCCCGCACCAAAAGAAAGCATCAAATCCTAAGAATTAAACCCATATATATCAAAGACAAAAAGCACCATTCATCACGCACGCCTCTTTTTGAATCACAAATAAAAATAACTCCCCAATTCAGTGCGAAAGTTTTTTTACTACGCCGAGAGAAAGTTTCTACAAGCGATCGGATGGATACCTGACAATAATCAATTAACCCTCCACTTCTGCCATCCACATAACACTGTAATTAGTTATACACTGGTATTAACGTTAAATTTAGATTCTACTAATATAGCAAGTCTTGAAGTCGTCGCTGAGTGGTCACTTGATGGTAAGTAAAGTGGTAGTAACGTTAAGGCTGTACCTGTGTATCTTGCTTCTGTGCTGGATCCCGAAACTGTATGCATTTGATTTAGTGCATGAGCCAATCTCTCCCATTCCTGCAGCCTCCAACCTCTCACCAGAGAAAATAGAGTTGGGCGAGTCTTTGTTTCACGATGTCCGTCTGTCTAAAGACAACAGTATTAGCTGCGCCAGCTGCCACAACCTTTCCAAGGGAGGCACGGATAACCAACCCGTCTCCCGCGGTGTCAATGATGCATTGGGGTCCGCGAATGCCCCTACGGTGTACAACAGTGCGCTCAACTTTATGCAGTTCTGGGATGGACGGGCGTTCAATCTTCGTGAGCAAACCAACGGACCGGTACATAACCCGGTTGAGATGAATAGCAACTGGCCCGAGATCACCCACAAACTCAGTCATGATCGTCCTCTCAGTGAACGCTTTGCACGTCTATATCCAGAAGGTCTCACTGCCGACAATATCCAGGATGCCATTGCCACGTTCGAAGCGTCGCTGCTGACCAGTCATTCACCTTTCGATCGCTGGCTCAAAGGGGATGCTCAAGCATTATCCGAACAACAGATTCAGGGATACCGGTTGTTCAAATCGTATGGTTGTATCAGCTGCCATCAAGGCGCCAACGTCGGGGGTAATATGTTTGCGTACCTGGGTGCGGTGAATAATGTACAGAGCTACTTCCAGCAGCGCGGTACGCCAATCAACCCGCCAGATTACGGTCGTTATAACGTGACCGGAGAACTTGAAGATAAATACCTGTTCAAAGTGCCCAGCTTGCGACTGGCCGTCAAAACAGCCCCTTATTTTCACGATGGCTCAGTCTCCACGCTACAAGAGGCTATCCGGCTCATGGCCCGCTACCAACTCGGTCGGGAAATTCCGGATAATCACACAGAAGCCATCATCATCTTCCTGCATTCCCTCGTAGGAGAACACCCAAGGCTGACACCATGAAGAGTCCACGTTTATCGGTCTTTCTCGTTCCGCTGCTGGCAATCAGTTTTGTGATCAGCTTGTTTTTTATTATCTACGACAGCGACCTGCATCTGAACAAGCAACGGGCGAACCTGTTGCTGGAGCTGCAAAAATTAGACGGCAGACTGGATCGGGAAATTCTTCTGATTAGCTCCCTGCAACAACAAAACTATGACCCTGTTACACAAGCGACAGCAGAGATTCGCACGCTCAAAACGCAGCTCATTGATCGGCAAGCTGAATTTTACGGGCAGCTAAGTCCGGCGTTTGATCTTAAGCTCAACGCTTACGCTACCGTAATTGAAGCTAAGATTGCCCAGACCGAACGTGTCAAAACGGCAGCGGCCATCGTGCGCAATGGCCTGAATTATCTGCCTCAGCTAATCGACGACTTACACCAGATTGATCACCAGAACAGCGATCAGATCCTGACGATTGCCAACCAGCTTTACCGACACTATATCTTTCATAGCACGCTGGATGCAGACGATGTAGCACAGGCAATCGAACAGCTGAGGGCAGATAACTCTACCAACAGGGGACAGAGTTTTTTTATTCGCAATCTGAACCTGCACATTCAGGGCAATCTCAACGCGCAACAAGCGTTGTCTAAATTACACGAAGACTATCTGTTGATCCCTTCCGCAAAAGCTTTCAGCCAACTGCATCAGGCGTACCAATTCCACCGGGCACAGGAGATTAAGCAAGGTGAGCATTACAGCATTCTCTTGGTAGCAATCTGCACCTTGCTCCTGCTGTGGTTGGGCACCCTGTTTCGGAAGCTGGCCATATCTCACGCGCTGGCCGAAAAAGCGCGCTTACGTCTGCGTGACGGCGTAGACAGCCTCAACGAAGCCTTTGCACTGTTTGATCAGGCGGGCAACCTGGTGCTCTTTAACGAGCCGTTTAAACACTGCTACCCGTGGCTGAAAGATGACCTGAAAATGGGCATCAGTCGCCAGCTGCTGCTCAACAAAATCGAGCCGCATATTGCGCAAACAGTCCATGCCTCCCCTGATAACGACAACCATCGACATAACTTACAAATTCTCAGTAATGGCCACTGTTACCTGAGCAACGAAACACCCACCGCAGAAGGCGGTGAAGTCTGGGTACGAATTGATGTTACCCACTCACGTCACGATCAACTCGAGTTACGCAAACTCTCCCAAGCTTTGGAACAAAGCCCTGTATCGGTAGTGATTACTGACCTCAACGGAAATATCGAATATATCAATCCGAAAGCCGAAGAGACATCTGGCTATACCAAAGAGGAAGTGATCGGTTCAAATCCACGAATATTCCTGTCGGAATACCATTCAGACAGTGACTATCAGCACATGTGGCAAGCCTTACACGCCGGCCAGGAGTGGCAGGGGATCTTCCGTAACAAGCGTAAAAACGGGGACTTATACTGGGAATCCGCAACGATTTCACCATTGCGCAATGACGCCAATGAAATCACCCACTATGTGGCGGTCAAAGACGATATCTCGGAGAAGAAACAAGCGGAAGATGAGCTACGCATGAACGCAGCCGTCTTTGAAACCACCCGTGAAGGGATTCTGATTACCGATGCCAAAAGCCGCATCATCTCAGTCAACCCGGCATTCACACGGATCACTGGCTATCCATTGGAAGAGGTCAGAGGCAAAACGCCGAACTTACTGCGCTCGGATCAGCAAAGCCCTGAATTCTATGCCAACATGTGGGCTAGCCTTAACCAACACAGCCAATGGTCGGGAGAGATCTGGAATAAACGCAAAGACCAGTCTGTATACCCCCAATGGTTGTCCGTGTCGGCTATCAAGAATGCGCAGGGAAAAGTGCAACAATATGTCGCCGTGTTCTCAGATATTACCCAACGCAAACAACAAGAGCAGAAGATCCGGCAACAGGCCAACTTTGATGCACTCACTGGCCTGCCCAATCGCACCATGCTAAAAGGAGAGCTTCAGAACACGGTACTCAATGCTCGTAATAATCAGCACTGCTCTGCACTGCTCTTTGTAGACCTGGACCGCTTCAAAGCCGTGAATGACACAATGGGGCATGCGGTGGGCGACACATTACTGCAGCAGGTTGCTAAACGATTACGTCACGAAATTCGAGACGAAGATATCATCGCCCGCTTTGGTGGTGATGAGTTTGTGGTGATTCTTCAGACAATCCATTCCAACGAACACGCTTCGGCCACCAGCCAACGTCTGATCGACTGTCTTCGCGAACC
>JAGSHA010000016.1 GCA_023954795.1 Oceanospirillaceae bacterium
CGGTGATCTGGAGATTGTTGAACAGTCCCAGGTAAGCGCAGCAGACAAAGCGCTTCGCTTTGGTCAGCAGGCAGGTACTGTGGTGGTATCAGGTGGTACCGAGCAGCAGCGTAATATGGTGCTATACAGTGTAGAGAAAGCACTGTTTAATGCCGGACGTGCAGTGGCCGTACTGAACAACGAGACTTTACCGGCAGAACTGATGTCCAACCTGACGCAAACAGCGACCGTGTTGAATAACAACGGTTTGTTGGTGCTCGCGGCCAGTGATGATGCTCTGGCAGGTGAGAAGGTGCTGAATGTATCCCTGGATGCGAAAGATGCAGATCTGCGTCTGGCAGCTGATCAGGATTCGGCGCAGCAGGTATCTGCAGTACTGGAGCTGCTTACACAGCACGCACTGGTATAATATGCCTTACCCGTCCCGGTGAGTATCGGGATGGGTGAACAACTGGCGAATTTACCATCATGAATAAAGCGGCTTTAATGCCGCTTTGTTGTTCACATTGAGGTGCGTCAAGCGTCAGCCCCTATCGATGGTTAAGGAATATCGATAAAATTAGAAGTCTCTAATTTTAGCGCCGATCTTGTGTCGGTGAAGCATAATGCGACAACAGCGATAACAGATACGTTATGACAGAGTACCTATTAATTCTGATCAGCACAGTACTGGTGAACAACTTTGTACTGGTTCAATTCCTTGGTTTGTGCCCGTTTATGGGGGTTTCCAATAAGCTGGAAACCGCTATGGGAATGTCGTTGGCGACAACCTTCGTGCTGACCTTGTCCTCTGTTTGCAGCTATCTGGTGTTTGCCTACATCTTGCTGCCGCTGGATCTCGCTTATCTGCAGACCATCTCTTTTATTCTGGTGATTGCGGTCGTGGTGCAGTTCACTGAGATGGTGGTGCATAAAACCAGTCCCATGCTCTATAAAGTACTGGGTATTTTCCTGCCGCTGATTACGACGAACTGTGCGGTATTGGGTGTTGCCCTGCTCAACATTAAAAAGCAGAACGATTTTATTGATTCCATCGTCTACGGCTTCGGCGCTGCGGTGGGGTTTTCTCTGGCTCTGATTCTCTTCTCAGCGATGCGTGAGCGTATTGCTGTTGCAGACGTACCTGCGCCATTTAAAGGTTCTGCCATCGGCATGGTGACTGCAGGTTTGATGTCACTGGCCTTTATGGGCTTTACCGGTCTGGTTCAGTTCTGAGTGGGTGGAGTTTGAAATGAGTGCCGTTGTAATAGCCATCCTTGTTTTAGCTGTCCTTGCGCTGCTGTTTGGGTTGCTGCTGGGGTATGCCTCTGTACGCTTTAAAGTAGAAGGTAACCCGATCGTTGATCAGATCGACGGTCTGTTGCCTCAAACCCAGTGTGGTCAGTGTGGCCATCCGGGATGTCGGCCCTATGCTGAAGCCATTGCCAATGGTGAGGCAATTAACAAATGTCCACCGGGCGGCCAGTCTACCGTTGATTCACTGGCGGACCTGTTGGATGTGGAATCGGTACCGCTGGATGCGGAAGATGCTGGCGAGCCAGTCCGGGCTGTGGCCTATATCCGCGAAGACGAGTGTATTGGTTGCACCAAGTGTATTCAGGCCTGTCCGGTGGATGCGATTCTGGGTGCCGCTAAGCAGATGCACACCGTTATTATTTCAGAGTGCACCGGTTGTGACCTCTGTGTAGAACCTTGCCCTGTTGACTGTATTGATATGGTTCCGATTGAAACAACGCTGAATACCTGGAAGTGGGATATGCCGAAACCGGGTGTTGAACTGATCGCCACCGACCGGGGTCGTGGTGAAGCCTTCTCCGATAAAGGGGAGGCTGCCTGATGTCTAGCGTGCATTCATTCCACGGCGGTATCCATCCACCGGAAAACAAACGCCAGTCTAACGGCGCGCCGATTCAGGCCGCTCCGATTCCGGCGAAACTGGTGCTGCCGTTGTCACAGCATATCGGTGCACCAGCTGAACCGTTGGTGAAGGTGGGTGATCGGGTCCTGAAAGGGCAGGTGATAGCCGAACCTATTGGTCGCATCAGCGTCAGCTTGCATGCGCCCACCTCCGGCACCATCAGTATGATCGGACCTCAGCCCGTGCCGCATGCATCGGGTATGGAAGCGAACTGCATTGTCATCGAAACCGACGGGCAGGATGAGTGGATTGAGCATGGCGGGCTTGAAGATTATAAGGCGCTGAGCAAGCAGGAATTGATCGGTTATATCCGTAACTACGGAATTGCTGGAATGGGTGGCGCAGGTTTCCCAACGGATGTGAAATTGCATCTGGGTGATGATCATATCGTTAACACGCTGATCATTAATGCCGCGGAGTGCGAACCTTATATTACCGCCGATGACCTGCTGATCCGCGAACGTTCCGATCAGATTTTAGGCGGGATTGAGGTCATTGCTCACCTGTTGAACCCGAGCCATATCCTGATCGGTATCGAGGACAACAAACCGCAGGCGATCCGTGCCTTGGAAGACACGGTACGGGGCAGCCATCTGAACATCGATGTGGTGGTTGTGCCAACCAAATACCCGTCGGGTGGTGAGAAACAGCTGGTCAAGCTGCTGACCGGTGTGGAAGTGCCAAGCGGTAAGATCCCGGCTGATGTGGGTATCGTCTGCCAGAACGTGGGTACAACCAGCGCCATCTATCGTGCCGTACACCTCGGTGAACCGCTGATCTCCCGAATTGTGACCATCACCGGTGATGCCGTGGACCAGCGTCACAACCTCGAAGTGTTGATCGGAACGCAGTATTCTGAGTTGCTGGAAGCGTCCAGTGTGCGTCGTGATGATCTTTATCGTTTGGTTATGGGTGGTCCGATGATGGGCTTCACTATGAACAATGAAGCGATACCGGTGGTTAAGACCACCAACTGTATCATCGCTGCAACGCATGAAGAGATGCCGCCTGCACCACCTGCGATGAACTGCATACGCTGTGGCATGTGCGAGCAAGTGTGCCCGGCAGAACTGTTGCCGCAGCAGCTGCACTGGTTCGCGAAAGGTAAAGAATACGATAAGGCCAAGCATCACAACCTGTTCGATTGTATCGAATGTGGTGCGTGCTCGTATGTGTGCCCGAGCAATATCCCTCTGGTGCAGTACTACCGCAACGCGAAGGCTGAAATCCGTCAGGAAGAGGTTGAGAAGCAGAAGGCTGAGTATGCGCGCCAGCGCTTTGAAGCCCGTCAGGCACGCCTTGAGCAGGAAAAAATTGAGAAAGAACTGCGTCGTAAAGCGCGTGCAGAGCAAGCCGCTAAAGCGCAGGCTTCGAAGAAAGACAGTGTGGCTGCTAAACCGGCGGCAAGCACAGATGATCCTAAAGCGCTGAAAACCGCTGCGGCAGTGGCTCGCACTAAACTGAAGAAAGCGCAGAAAGCGTTTGAACAGGCGAAGGAAGCGGGTGCAGATAACCTGCCTGAGTTGGACGCTGCTTTTAAAGCGGCTGAACAGAAAGCCAATGATGCCCAGACCAAGCTGGAAAATGCTGAGAAGGGTGTCACATCCGCCGCATCCGGGGCTCCGGATATTAAGGCCCTGAAAACGGCCGCCGCAGTGGCCCGTACCAAACTGAAGAAAGCTCAAACTGCGCTTAAGGCTGCGGAAGAGAAAGGACAGGACGGTATTGAACAGCTTCGGGAAACAGTTAAGACGCTAGAAGCGAAGTCTGAGGCGGCTCAGAAAGCCTACGACGATGCTCAGGCAGCGCCCGCTCCGGTTGAACCTGTGGTGGATGTTAAGCAGCTTAAGACAGCTGCGGCAGTCGCGCGTACGAAGCTGAAACAGGCGGAGAAGGCATTAGCGAAAGCTCAGGAATCAGGTGACGGTGACATCGCTGCACTGGAAGCCAAAGTCAAAGAGCAACAGGCAAAAGTCGAAAGCACTCAAAAAGCGTTTGAAGCGGCTGAATCGGGTGGGACTGCCGCTGTAGCCCCAGCCATTGATTTGGCACCTTTGAAAGAAGATATGGAGAAAGCGCTGGCTAAAGTTGAAAAAGCTGACGCTGCCGCCAAGAACGCAGAAGAGAAAGGATTGCCAGCTGCTGAGAAGATGAAAGCGGGTGTGGAAAAGCTGCGCGGCAAGTATGAAGAAGCCAAGCAGGCGTATGAAGCGGCTCAGCAATTATCTGCTCCTAGTGCCCCTGCGGTTGATCTGACACCTCTGAAAGAGGATATGGAGAAAGCGCTGGCTAAAGTTGAGAAAGCCGAAGCCGCGGCTAAGAACGCAGAAGAGAAAGGATTACCTGCTGCAGAAAAGATGAAAGCGGGTGTGGAAAAGCTGCGCGGCAAGTATGAAGAAGCCAGGCAGGCGTATGAAGCGGCCCAGCAATCCTCTGCACCACGCGCCCCTGCGGTTGATCTGGCACCTCTGAAAGAGGATATGGAAAAAGCGCTGGCTAAAGTTGAAAAAGCTGATGCTGCCGCCAGGAACGCAGAAGAAAAAGGTTTACCCACCGCTGAGAAAATGAAAGCGGGTGTGGACAAACTGCGGGGTAAGTATGAAGAAGCCAAGCAGGCATACGATGCAGCTCTAAACGCCTCGGCACCCGTCGTGTCCGCAGCTAATCTGGACGCGTTGAAAGATGATATGGACAGTGCGCGTAGCAAAGTAGAAAAAGCGGCCGCCGCAGCAAAGAATGCTGAGGAAAAAGGTCTTCCCACCGCCGAGAAAATGAAAGCGGGTGTGGAAAAGCTACGCGGTAAATATGAAGAGGCCAAGCAGGCCTATGTGGCAGCAGGGGGTACCGTGGAAGCGGCGCAACCTGACACCCTAACCATTGACTGATTTAAGGACCAAGTAACCGATGGCTTTAATTCGATCCAGTTCCCCTCATCTGCATAAGATGAATCAGACCGGCCACGTCATGCGTCTGGTCCTGATGGCGACCCTGCCGGGAATGGCTGCGATGACCTTCTTTTTTGGTTGGGGCACGCTGATCAACGTAATCTGGGCATCTTTGCTGGCGGTAGGTTTTGAGGCCGCGATTCTTAAGTGGCGTAACCGTCCGGTGGGCTTTGTCCTGCGTGACTACAGTGCGCTGGTGACTGCCGTGCTGCTAGGCCTGGCTCTGCCTCCGTTTGCCGCCTGGTGGGTGACGCTGGTGGGTGTATTCGTGGCGATCGTGATTGCCAAACACCTCTATGGCGGTTTAGGACAAAATCCGTTTAATCCGGCGATGGTGGCGTATGCCTTGCTGCTGATCTCATTCCCTGTTGAGATGACTCGCTGGACAGCACCTTTTGTGATGATTGATGCAGAGAGCAGCTGGTCCGTCCTGAGCCTGTTCGATACGCTATCACTGATCTTTGGCAGCATCGATAGTGCACTCATTGATAATTACACCGGCGCGACACCGCTGGATGCATTGCGTCATCGGGGTGGACTGACTACTGAGGAAGCATGGCGTCAGGTACCTGTGCTGGCAGATGGTATTGGTGCATGGCATGCGGTCAGTGCGGCTTATGTCATGGGGGGTGTTTTCCTGCTCTATCGCAAGGTTTTCACCTGGCATGCGCCGGTTGCGATGCTGGGTTCCCTGACGGTGCTTTCAACATTGTTCTTTATCGTCGAGCCAGACTACTTTGCTGATCCGTTTTTCCATCTGACGGTGGGAGGCACGATGTTGGGGGCCTTCTTTATCGCTACTGATCCGGTGAGTTCTGCCACCAGTAACAAAGGCAAAATCTACTTCGGTATAGGGATTGGTGCGCTGATTTTCGTTATCCGTACCTGGGGTGGTTACCCAGATGCAGTGGCGTTTGCCGTATTGCTGATGAATCTGACCGCTCCCTTTATCGATCAGTACACCCAGCCACGTACCTACGGTCATGCTAAGGCGAACCGTGGCATGAAGGGAGATGCCTGATGGAAATGTTTACGGCAATCCGCAGCAGTACGTTGGGTATCACTATCTTTGCTGTGGTCACGGCTGCGCTGATCGCAGTTACTCAGGTATCGACCAAAGATCGTATCCTTAAAAACGAACGTGAAGCTCAGGCCAAAGCGTTGTATGAGATCGTGCCGCGTGATCAGATCGACAACGACATGCTGGAAGATACCGTGTCATTTGTAGCGCCGGGGTTGCTTGGTCATGATCAGCCGGTTGATGCTTATCGTGCACGCAAAGCGGGTCAGGTGATCGCGGTGATTCTGCCCGTGACTGCCCCCGATGGTTATAGTGGTGCAATCAATATGATTGTTGGTATCACGCGTGATGGCAGCGTTGCAGGCGTGCGTGTACTTTCACATAAAGAAACCCCAGGGTTGGGAGATAAGGTCGATCTTAAAAAGTCCGACTGGATTCTCAGCTTGAATGATCAGAGAAACGATGACGATCAGCGCGGCAGTTTTGCCGTGAAAAAAGATGGCGGTCGCTTTGATCAGTTCACCGGGGCAACGATCACACCGCGTGCAGTGGTGAATGCGACGGGACGCGCTCTGGATTACTTCCGAATTAATAAAGCGGCTTTGTTAGAGCCGAAGATCGCGAGGGCAGAATGATGTCCGTTGATGTTAAAAAAATTACGCTTGATGGTCTCTGGACCAATAACCCAGCGCTGGTGCAACTGCTGGGATTATGTCCATTGCTGGCGGTTACCGGCTCCGTGGTGAACGCGCTGGGTCTTGGGTTGGCGAGTACCATTGTTCTGTTGGGATCAAACCTGACGATCTCCGCTTTTCGTAAGTTCGTACCGGGTTCTGTGCGACTGCCCATTTTTGTGATGATCATCGCATCGTTTGTAACGGCCATCGAGCTGTTGATGCAGGCTTTCACCTTCGAGCTGTACCAGATTCTGGGTATTTTTATTCCTTTGATCGTGACCAACTGCGCCATCATGGGGCGCGCGGATGCATTTGCCAGCAAGAATCCGGTGTCTGCGTCATTGTTGGACGGCTTGATGATGGGGGTGGGTTTCAGCGCTGTCCTGATCGTACTCGGTGGGATGCGTGAAGCGTTGGGTAGCGGCACCCTGTTTGCCGATATGCAGTTACTGTTTGGACCCGCGGCAGAGAGCTGGAAAATTGTTCTGGTGGATGATTATAGCGGCTTCCTGTTTGCGGTATTACCACCGGGCGCGTTTGTGGGCATGGGCCTGCTGATTGCGCTGAAAAATATCATCGACGGTCGTTTGGAAGAACGCCGTAAACGTCTGACGCCTGCCGGACCAACAGAAACCCAGCGTGTTCGTGTAACTGGTTGATTCTGCTGACGGAGATGCGTTCGTGTCTCCGTTTATACTCCCTTCATTGTGTTCTAATTAAAGATTCGATAGTCTGTGGTCTTCCTCAACTCGCAACATCAATGGAGCTGTTGTGTGAGTAACCCCATTCCAGTTGTAATTTGTGACGATTCTAACCTGGCCCGTAAACAGATGGCTAAGGCTCTGAGTCACTGGAACGTCGATATCAGCTATGCGGAACACGGATTAACCGCACTGGAAGCTATTCGTTTAGGCAAAGGTGATGTGCTGTTTCTGGATCTGAATATGCCGATTATGGATGGCTATCAGGTATTGGAACGCATCAGGGCTGAAGATTTGCCAACCATGGTCATCGTTGTCTCTGGTGATATTCAACCAGAAGCCCGTCGGCAAGTGTTGGCGATGGGCGCTCTCGACTTTATTCAGAAGCCGTTCTCAGAAGAAATTGTCTCCGAAGTCCTGCGTCGTTATGGCTTGTTGAGCGAGCTGCAAGATGAAAATGACGGACTTCCCCCCGAAGATACCGCCGTCATACTACCCGATTATTACCAGGAGATTGCCAACGTTGCGATGGGACGTGCCGGTGATCGTCTGGCACGTTTTCTTGATGCTTTTGTTCATTTGCCGGTCCCGGTCGTGACATCGATGACGCGAAGCGAATTAGAGCAGCAATTAAGAACGTCCGCCGATCAGGGGAAGCGGGTCGTATCTCAGGGGTTTGTTGGCGCGGGTATTGCTGGTGAAGCAATGATCTCTCTGCCGGCAGAGAGTTTTGAATCGGTGGCTGAGCTGTTGAAGCTAAACTACGAAGCGACCACCGAGTTCGAAAACGAGATGCTCATGGATCTGGCCAATATCCTGATAGGTGCCTTCCTGCAATCGTTTGCCCGTCAGTTGGATATCGAATTCAGTTGCGGGACACCGGTGCTACTGCCTGCAATGACGTCATTACCCTCTGGCGGAGAAAGCTGGAAAGAGACGTTGTCCATTACGATTGAGTATGGCCTGAACGAACAGCGCAACAGTTGTGAACTGATGCTGGTGTTCAGTGAAGAGTCTCTAGAGTCGCTGCGAAAACTGAGTAAATTCTTCTGATGACTGATAGCAATGAAAGCCTGAATATTGATGAGCTGCACTGGCACCTGGGATTGCTACACAACCTGAATGTCGGCTTGGTTGTACTGGATCAAAGCTATCAGGTACAGCTTTGGAACGGTTTTATGTCTAATCACTCAGAGGTTGGACCTGCAAAAATTCGGGAAAAGAACCTCTTTGATGAGTTTCCGGAATTGCCGGTTGAGTGGCTGCGCCGGAAAATTGACAGCGTATTTCAGCTTAAAAGCCCCGCGTATATTACGTGGGAGCAAAGACCTTACTTATTTGATTTTCGAAGTCAGCGCCCGATTACCGGGGTTGCTGCGCGGATGTATCAAAATGTCACTCTGATGCCTCTGACCTCGCCAAGCGGTCAGGTCGAATTTGTCAGTATGATGATTGATGATGTGACAGATGTGGCTGTAAGCCGTATTGAGCTGGAAGAGGTGAATGGGCAGTTACAAACCTTGAGTCGGGAAGATCGTCTCACGGGGCTCTTCAATCGCGGTCACTGGCAAGAGTGTCTCGATCTGGAAGTGAATCGTTTTATGCGTGGGCAAGAAGCGTGCACGCTAATCCTGCTGGATATCGATCACTTTAAGGCGGTAAACGATAACTACGGCCACCCGGCAGGTGATGAGGTGATTCGTCGGATTGCCGCCCTGATGGCAGGACATGCTCGGAAAACCGATATTGTCGGGCGCTATGGTGGTGAGGAATTTGGCGTTATCTTGCCTCATACCAACGCTACGCAAGCGGAGGTCTTTGCTGAAAGGTTGCGTCGTGCGGCGGAGTTGTTGGATGTAGAGTTTGAGGGACAGGTTATCAATGTCACGATCAGCTTAGGTATCGCAGAGATACAGGTTGATGTGCAGGATGCTGAGCAATGGATCGGGCAGGCTGATGAAGCGCTCTATTGTTCTAAGCAAAATGGTCGCAACCAGTTTAATATTTACAATCACGAGTGACGGCAATCGCAGGCTGTTTTATGATGCCTGTGAGCCTTATCTTGCCAATATAATAGAACTGAACACCTCCTTTAATCGCTGCTTGTTGTAACACTGCCTCCGATGAATAAACAGAAACGCCACGAGATTTTCACGCGACTGCGTGACGACAATCCGAACCCTACCACTGAACTTGAATACAACTCGCCATTTGAGCTGTTGATCGCTGTGATTTTGTCCGCGCAGGCGACGGATGTGGGGGTGAATAAGGCAACACGTAAGCTTTATCCGGTTGCGAATACGCCAGAAGCGATTTACGCCTTAGGTGTGGATGGCTTGAAGGAATACATCAAAACGATCGGTCTGTTTAACGCGAAAGCGGAAAATGTGATCAAGACCTGCCGCATGTTAATTGATTTGCACAGCTCTGAGGTGCCAGACAATCGTGAAGCGTTGGAGGCCTTGCCGGGGGTAGGGCGAAAAACCGCCAATGTGGTGTTGAATACGGCGTTCGGTCACCCGGCCATGGCGGTGGATACCCACATTTTCCGGGTGTCGAATCGGACCAAAATTGCACCGGGGAAAAACGTTAACGAAGTGGAGCAGAAGCTGCTGCGCTTTGTGCCTAAAGAGTTTTTACTGGACGCCCATCACTGGCTTATTTTGTTAGGCCGTTACGTCTGTACTGCGCGTAAACCACGTTGTGGTTCCTGTCTGATCGAAGATCTTTGCGAATATAAAGATAAAACAGAGATTGGTGGCGACTGATCCGCTTCAGCGGCCATAAAATAGCGGGGTATAGGCCTCAATGCGCCGGTCTTCGAAGAAGGTTCGATTCAGTTTTTTGGATATAAACTGTGCTTCGAAACGATCAATGTCTATATCAATCAACGCCATCACTTTATTCGGATTACCTTCGTTGCTGAAGGTGATTTTCTGAATCCGCGCATCTCCCTTCAGCAAATCACTGACGTTTTCCTGAGTGACGTGAGGCGGCAGGTTGCCAAGGGTGATAACCATGTGATGTTATCCTAGGTTAGCATTTGTCCTATTAGAAAAATGGGTCTTAGTAGGGTGCTTTGTCAACCAACGGACAGATCATTAGTTAAAAAATAGCGGTGCGTAGGCTTCCAGGCGGCGCTGTTTATGAAAGTGTTGATTGAGCCTTACCACATTGCGGTTCAATTCTACCCGACTCATCTGGTTAAACCGGATCCAGGCAATCACTCTTTCCGCATTCCCCTCATCGCTGAAGCTGATATTCTCAATCCGGTTGTCGCTGGAGAACAGTTCGCACACATCGTGGATCGAGGTGTCATTTGGCAGGTTGTTTATCGCAATAATCATCTGTATTTTTTCCATAAAATTCAGGCCTATTTAAGCCTGTTTAGATGACAGTCGGTTTGCGTAATTATTTTTGTTTTCGGTGCTGTCGTGGATGTGCTGTGGTCTGACCGAAATCCGATTGATCAGTTGCGATAGATTGTTTCGATCAGGTGCCAGCCGAAGCGGGTTTTGATCGGGCCGTGAACGGTCAGCAAGGGCTTTTTGAAAACTACATCATCAAAGGCTTTCACCATCTGGCCACGCTTAAATTCGCCAAGGTCGCCAAAACGACGTTTGGATGGGCAAGTTGAATGCTGTTTCGCCAGCTTGCCAAAGTCAGCACCTTTGGCAATTTTTGCTTTCAGTGCTTCCGCTTCTTCGCGGGTTTTTACCAGAATATGGCGGGCACATGCCTTATTGGCCATGTTTAAATCCTCGATGCAGAAAGGTGCTCGCTCAGAGGCGACGCACCTTGAATTTACGACCTTTAATTTTGCCGTCTAACAGCTGGTCCAGTGCTTTACGAGCTACGCCACGTTCAACGGCAACATAGGTGAAGAAGTCAAAGACGTCTATTTTGCCCACCTGAGCGCCTTGTATGCCGGCCGCGCCGGTCAGGGCACCTAAAACGTCTCCCGGACGCACTTTCTGTTTACGTCCACCGGCAATAGATAGTGTCACCATAGGGGGATGAGCCGGCAGTTCCGTTTCGCGGTTTGCGGTAGTTGGGACGCTGTCATAGAGCACGGTCTGATCGGTATATTCTTCGATCGTGGTCACTTTGTAGTGTTCGCGTTCGCCACAAATGCTCAGGGCCAGACCTGACTTGCCGGCACGGCCTGTACGTCCGATACGGTGAACATAGACTTCAGGATCGCGGGGCAGGTCATAGTTCACCACCATATCCAGATCTTCAACATCCAGACCTCGGGCGGCAACATCGGTCGCGACCAGCACGGAGCAGCTGCGGTTGGCAAACGTCGCCAATACCTGATCACGGTCCCGCTGATCCATATCACCCTGTAGGGCGTTGGCATAAAAACCCGCGTTCTTCAGTGCTTGTCGAACGTCCTGACACTGCTGCTTGGTGTTACAGAACACTACCGAAGAAGTAGGTTCGTATTTATGTAACAGCTGTAGCAGCGTGGCGGTTTTTGCGTCTTTTTCTACGCGGTAGAAACGCTGACGAATGGTGTTCTCTTCGGGTTGCGCTTCAACGCTCACCTCCACCGGATTGTTCTGAAAGTCGTTGCTCAGGTCGCGGATACCATCGGGGTACGTTGCGGAGAACAACAGCGTCTGACGATCACGAGGGGTCTGCGCGGCAATGTCACGGATATCTGGATTGAAGCCCATCTCCAGCATGCGATCCGCTTCATCCAGAACCAGCGTTTTCAGTGACGAGAGGTTCAGCGTGCCTTTACGCAGATGGTCTTTGATGCGCCCCGGCGTACCAACAACCACATGAGCGCCATGTTGAAGTGAACCGATCTGTGGGCCGATAGGCTGGCCGCCACAGATTGCGAGGATCTTAACGTTTGGCTGAAAGCGTGCCAGACGGCGTAACTCCTTTGAGACCTGAGTCGCGAGTTCCCGCGTAGGGCAGAGAACCAGTAACTGAACCTTGTAGTTACGCGGTTCGAGTTTGGTCAGTGCGCCAATACCGAAAGCCGCGGTTTTACCACTGCCGGTTTTCGCTTTAGCGATCAGATCCTGTCCGGCAATAATTTCCGGAAGGCTGGCAGCCTGAATAGGCGTCATGTCGCTGTAACCGATCTGCTTCAGGTTATCGAGCATAGATTGGGGCAGGTTCAGACTGGAAAACTGGGCTTGGGTCACGGCAAGGCTCGCGGAGTTGATTAAATCGGCTATTTTACGCGCTTGCAGCAAGCGCATAAAGCGCTTTTAGCGATCCCTCAAAATAGGGACAGTATTGGTGGGTGAACATGTTAGCATCTTAACTATATTTCCTTATGTATATCTTTCTGATGGACTCTAAAGGGCCGATACAGTGCTGGCGATACTTGCGATTACAACCCCGATCTTCTTGTTGATTGCCCTGGGTTATTTATTGGTGCGGGTGAAGCTGGTGCCGCAGGGAGCTATTGATGGTATGGGCAACTTTGTGGTGTATCTCGCCTTGCCTGCCTTACTGTTTAAAGCCCTGTCCTCGCGCCCGGTGAGTGACGTTTATAACAGCCATTATCTTCAGGTTTTTGCGCTAGGGTCGGTTTTATCTTTGTTAATCAGTGTCTGGTGGGCGAAGAAGATACGCGGTGTGGGGCTGGAGCGCGCTGCGTTTCTCGGGCTGGGCAGTGCGTTGTCAAACAATGGTTTTATAGGCTACGCGTTGGTTACTCAGTTGTTTGGCTCCGTAGCCGTGGCGGCAGCAGCGTTATCGATGCTGGTGGATTTGATTGTATTGATCCCTTTGACCATCGTGTTGGCGGAGTGGGCAGGCAACGGGACAGGCCATGTGCGGCATGCTATTCAGACCGCCTTCCTAAAGACACTGCGTAACCCGCTGGTGATTGCGATTGGGTTAGGTTTTTTGGCCTCTGCTGCGCAATGGCAACCCGTTGCACCGGTGATGCGGGCGATTGATATGTTGGCCAGTTCAGCCGCTCCGCTCTCATTGTTTGTGATTGGTGGGATGTTGGTGGGAATCTCAATGAAAGGGCAGCGCATCGATCTGTGTCAGATGACGGTGTTCAAGTTAGCGTTGCATCCTTGTCTGGTGGCGTTGTGTGTTTGGTTATTACCGGCATTTGATCCCATGCTACAGCTATGTGCAGTGTTGCTTGCGGCAGTGCCTATGGCAGGAGTCTTTCCGCTGATCGCGCAGACGTACGGGCAACAACAGGTGTGTGCTGCGGCCCTGGTTACCGCAACGATCATATCCTTCTTCACCCTGAATGTTGTGCTTTGGCTGATGGATCAATTCGGTGGTTTGTCTACGGTATTGGTGTAGCTACGCACCATCGTTGGGAAGCCCTATTGCAGTGGACTTAATCACAGGGTTTCGATCGCATTTCTTTGTTTTCTAAGTCAGATCTTAAGGCTGACCAACCGTGCTTTGATGTGTTTGTGCTGCATGCTATTAGGGGGGAAGAATGGAGAACGTACTTTTTCGGGAAAACTTCTTATAATTCAAACCCATGAATAGTTGGTTTGTTTATATCCTGCGTTGCTCAGATGATACGCTTTATACCGGCGTGACCACTGACCCCGTGCGCCGTTTGCGTGAACATAACGGGGAGATCAAAGGTGGTGCCCGTTATACCCGCACCCGTCAGCCCGTTGCTATGATCTGGCAAGAGTCTCAACCTAATCGCTCCGAGGCCTGCAAACGTGAGGCGCAAGTGAAGCGTTTATCCCGTTCGGCCAAGTTGCGACTGATTAGCGAAAAATAATAGACTTTTCAACAAGACAAACTCGGTAAATATCCCTATTTATTGTGTGTGTTTGCTTTCGTATAATTCATTTATTTTATTGCAGAGTTTGGCTGGCGTGCCGATAGCCTGAAACGGTAACAGTGCGCCAGTTTGGGTAGATGTTGAATTCATATGTATCAGTCGAGTATTGGTTAAGGGTGGGAAATAAGGTGTCTGCCTTTGAAAATGAAGATGTTGTCCGGCTGAATGACGACAACAAGGATGCTGCAGAGTCTGGACCTCATGGAACGTCTGGTGAGTGCTCACGACAAGCTGAGAAGAGTGTGTTTAACGAACTGACGTTGAACCGATCGCTGCTGGAACAATATAAGCGCGCAGTGGATATCAGCTCAATTGTGTCCAAAACGGATCCCTATGGTTCCATCACCTTTGTGAACGATCAATTCTGTCGTATCTCCGGTTACAGCCGTGAAGAACTCATTGGTGCTACTCATAAACTAATTCGTCATCCAGATAATTCTGAAACGCTGTTTCAGGATATGTGGCAGACCATTCGTGCGCGGAAGGTCTGGCAGGGCGTGATTAAAAACCGGCGTAAAGACGGGACGACCTACTACGTAGACTCGGTGATTGTTCCACTGTTTGACCCTGCGGGACAGATCAGCGAATTCATGTCGATCCGTACAGATGTGACTGATTTGCTTGAACAGCGGTTGCTGATCGAGCGTCAATTCACCGATCCCCTCACGGGACTGCCTAACCGTCAGAAGCTGACTACTGATCTGGAGGTTAATAGTGAACGCTCTTTCTTGCTGATTGATGTCAGTGATTTCAGTGAGATCAATGAGTATCACGGTTATCCCATAGGGGATCAGATCCTGAAAGCGCTGGCGGTCATGATGCAGCGCCTGATCAGTCAGGACTCCACGTTATATCACCTCGGTGGAGATATCTTTGGTGTGCTGACATCGCAGCGACTGGATGTGAATCAGGTGACCTTTCTTTGTAATGAGTTATCGCGCCGTATTTCCAGTTATCCGGTCAAGGTTGAAGATCAGCACTTTCCGCTGAGTGTCGTGATCGGAGCAGGGTCGGGGAGCCGTGCGTTTATTGAAGCGGATATTGCGCTGCATAGTGCTCAGGAGAAGCAGCTGGCGTTTGAGGTGTATGGACAGGGAAGCCGCCTTAAGAAACGTATTGAAGATAATATCACTTGGGTCGGACGCATCCGGGATGCTATCCGGCATGATCGGATAGAGCTTGTAGCGCAACCGATTATCAGTACCCGTACAGGTAAGATCGAAAAGTACGAATGCCTGATGCGGTTACGTGATGAGGATGGGGAGCTGCATTCTCCATATGCTTTTCTGGAGGCCGCAAAGCGGGCGCGTTTGTATGACAGTCTGACCCGGATAGTGATTTACAAAGCGTTTCAGCACTTTAGTGGACGTACGGAAGATTTCAGTATCAACCTGACGGCTCGCGATATTCTCAATACGGAAACAGTCGATACCTTGCTGCGCAAGGCGCAAATGTATGAACTGGCAGACCGGCTGATTATTGAGATTGTTGAATCAGAGGGAATCGAAAACTATGAACAAGTCAGTCAGTTTATTGCGCGGGCAAAAGACGCGGGATGCCGGATTGCAGTGGACGACTTTGGCTCGGGTTACTCCAATTTCGAATACCTGCTCAAGCTGGATATCGACTTTATCAAAGTGGATGGTTCGCTGATCCGTCATCTTGATACGGATGCAAACACCCGCATGTTGTCAGAGATGATTGTATCTTTTGCTCAGAAGGTGGGCGCACAAACCGTGGCTGAATTTGTTCATAACGAGGCGGTGAAGCAGGCTGCTGAAGCGATAGGTTTTGACTACTTGCAAGGATTCCACACCGGTAAACCCAAGCCGCTGGTATAACCCGAGGGTTATCCAGCGTTGGGTTATCCATCTTACTTAACGCTTTACGACAGTCATAAAGACGGTTTTCTTGCTTTCCTGCGCACTGCCGTTGTTAACATTGAACTGCAGCGGCAAGTTACCTTTCAAATAGCGGTCTGAACTGCAGATGCGGTACGGTAACCACTGGTTCATCTCATTGGCAGCAATCTGTTGCTGACCGTTTACATCGATGTTGAAGTCAGCCTTGACTGCTACATTGATCGCTTCATGGGTGCCGGTAAAGGATTCCACTTTAATCCGATACAAGTTACAAACGGTACCGTCATCTTGTTGTTGCACCAGTTGCTGTCGGTCGCGTCGAATTTCCACCAAAATCTCTGTGCGCTGCGTGAAACCATAGAGCACGGCTGCCGCCGCACTGAGCATCACCAGCATGTAGGTGAGCAAGCGGGGACGCCAGAGAGGTGAAGGTTCTTTGAGTATCTGATTTTCTGAGCGGAAGCCGATCAGGCCTGTTTCGCGTCCGGTTTTTATCATCACTGCATCACAGGCATCGATGCAGGCCGCACAATCGATACACTCGTATTGCAAGCCATTGCGAATATCGATGCCGGTTGGACATACCTGAACACACAGCCCACAATCAATGCAGTCGCCTTTAGCGTCAGTATCGGCCTGTGTTTTGTGGTGACGGGGTTCGCCGCGTGCGACATCGTAAGTGACCGTGCGGGTATCCCGATCAAACATTACACCTTGAAAACGTGAGTAAGGGCACATGTGGAAGCATACTTTTTCGCGTACCAGACCGCCGTTCACATAGGTTAATGCGGCCATCATGATGATCCAGAACGTACTGAAGACAGACAGTTCCAGCGAATACATGTTCGTGACCAGTTCACGCATCGGTACAAAGTAACCGGTAAAGGTGACGGCTGTCGCTGTTGCCAGCAGTACCCACAAGAGATGCTTAATGATCCGGCGGCTTAGACGGTTGCCCTGTAACCGCTGACCATCACTTTTGCGGCGGACGCTGGCGCGGCCTTCGGTGATCTGTTCGATACGAATAAATAGCCAGCTCCAGATGCTCTGGGGGCATGCAAAACCGCACCATAAGCGTCCCCAACCAACCGCCACCAGAAACAGCAGTGCCGTCCCGGCAATCATTAACCCTGCCATCAGAGGCAGGTCAAACCAGGAAAACTGGGTACCGAATAAGTTGATGCGATGCTGATCGAAATCGAACATTAACCACGGCTGTCCATCCACTTCCACCCAGGCAAGGCCAAAGAACAGGAAGAGTAGGGTTCCGCTGACCAGACGGCGCAGGTTTTGATAGAAGCCTTGAGTGAGGCGCACATGGATTTTGCCACCCACAGCGGTAGTTGTGGTTGGCTGATTAATGACGGGGATGGGCTCCATCTGATTCTCCAATAGGGAAGCTGAGAACGGGTGAGGTGGCCACCACCAATACCGGTTCCCAGATACCTTGTTTTACTTGTGCATGACTCTATACCGATGACAAAATAGGAACAGGTATAAAAAAATAAACTTTATAGGGTACAGATTGGGTGATGAACAATTTTTTGTACCGCTCGCTTGAGCAGCAGTTATCTGAGGAAATTGAGCACGGACGCTGGCAACCGGGAGACCGTCTGCCATCAATCAGGGCGTTGGTACAGGAGCAAGGCCTGTCTAAAACCACGGTCATGCATGCCCTTAACCGGCTGGAGGCCCGTGGATTGATTGAATCCCGCCCGAAAGCAGGGTTCTTTGTACGGGCGCAATACAAACCGATACCGGTGAACGCCCCGTCTATCAGTGCGGTATCTTCACCTGCGCCGGTGCCGGTCTCGGTGAACGCAGTGACACAGGAGTTGATGTGTCGCAGTGCTGCGTTTGATATCTCACCGGATGCAGGGACCCGAGAAGCCCTGCCGCCGGGGTTGTTGCAGCTAAATCGTACCGTGGCGCGTGAGTTGCGTCGGCAAAAAGGTTTACATCAATATTACGATGAACCTGCGGGCAGTCAGCAGTTACGCGATATTCTCGCCCGTCGTTACAAGCGACAAGGGTGTCAGGTTGATGCCGGTGATTTGACCATTACCACAGGTTGTCAGCAGGCGCTGTTTTTTGCCCTGATGTGTTTGTGTCAGCGCGGTGATCTGGTGGCTGTAGAGTCGCCCGGTTTTTATGGTGTGTTGCAGCTACTCGAAGGGTTAGGGCTTAAGGCGATCGAGATTCCGAGCGATCCGGCACAAGGTATGGATCTGGATGTTCTGGCGCAGGCGGCTGAAAAATGGCCGATAAAGGCCTGTGTTGTCACGCCGTCATTCGCCACACCAACCGGCGCGCTGATGCCGCTGGAAAACCGCAAGCAGTTATTGGCGCTGGCGGACCAGCATGATTTTCATATCGTCGAAGATGACATCTACCGTGAGCTGGCCTTTGATCATCCGATGTCTCCTTTGCAGGCACTGGATCGGCAGGGCCGTGTGATTTTGTGTGGCTCTATTTCGAAAACCCTGTCACGTGACTTACGTGTCGGTTGGGTGATCTCAGAACGCTGGCGTGAAGAGATTCAGCGTCTGAAGCTGGTGACCTCGCTGGCGACCAGTCGATATGTGCAGCAAGGTGTTGCCTCTTTTATTGAGGATGGTGGTTATGACCGGCATCTGAGACGGTATATTCCCAACCTTCAGGCCCAGCGCGATGAGCTGATCACAACGATTCAGTATGAGTGGCCGATGCCGTGCGCCAGTTCTGTTCCCCAAGGCGGGCTCACATTGTGGTTAGAGCTACCACAACATATCGATTCAATGCAGGTTTACGCCCGTGCCCGTGAAAAGGATATTCTGATCACACCGGGCACGCTGTTTACTGCGGCCGATCACTTTCGCAACTGTATCCGTATCAGCTATACCCACCCCTGGAATCCAGACCGTAAAGCAGCCCTTAATGTGTTAGGCGATATTCTGGCAGAAATAAATGAGCGCTAATTGAAATGTTATATTATATCACTTAGTCTGGCGTTATCTTTTTGAGGGCTAATTTACAGGAGCAGGAAATGGATCAGTTCAAGCGAAAGAGTGGATCAATCATCACCGGCTCTGCGTTGATAGGGCTGACATTGCTCGGGTCTGCTGTGCAGGCAAACGCTCTGGAAGAGAGTGATGGGGCGGGTGGATCGCTCGCGGTGCATCAGCATGGTGTTGCGGAGCTTAATCTGGCTCTGGATGGTAAACATCTGGAGCTGGAACTTATCTCTCCTGCCGCCAACATTATAGGTTTCGAACACGCAGCGCGGACGGATGCAGAAAAGCAGAAGGTTCAGCAGTCGATTAAAAAGCTACAACAAGCGGGACAGCTTTTTGCCTTAACTGCCGCAGCTGATTGCCGGTTAGGGCGGGTTGAACTGGCTTCAACCACAGACACCGACGAGCATTCTGGTGAACATGATAATGACCCAGAACATCATGCCGGCGAGCACGAGCACGAGCACGAGCACGAGCATGACGAGGCAGGTGGTGATCATAGCGATCTGCGTGTGCACTATTACTATCAGTGTTTGCAACCAAAGCAGTTGAACGGATTGGACGTGTTGATGTTTAAAGCATTTCCGGCCATTGAAAAGATCCACCTGCAGCTGATTACGCCACAGACGCAGCAAGGTAAACTACTGACTCCGGATAATCCTCGCGTCAGTTTCTAAGGAGAACAGTGTGCAAGCCGCTATTGCGCTGGAAAAGTTGGAGTTTGGCTGGGAAAAAGATCAGCCATTGCTCAATATCGAATCACTCACGGTGATGCGTGGAGAACGACTTTTTTTGCAGGGCGCGTCAGGTAGCGGGAAAAGTACTTTGTTAAATCTCATAGGTGGTGTGTTGGAACCCAACGCCGGGGCTGTTCATCTGATGGATGTCAGCTTGCAGGCGCTGAGCAAAACTCAGCGTGATGCGTTTCGTGCGGATCACATTGGCTTTGTCTTCCAGATGTTTAACTTGTTGCCCTATCTCAACGTACTGGAAAATGTGACCTTACCCTGTGGATTTTCGGCGAATCGACGGGACAGGGCCGTATTGAGAGACGGTTCGGTAGACGATTCTGCGCGCCGCCTGTTGGATCATCTGGAGTTAGGCGGCGCGCTGTTACACCGTCCGGTGACCGATCTGTCGATGGGACAGCAGCAGCGCGTGGCGGTCGCCCGTGCCTTGATTGGCTCACCGGAGATTCTTATCGCCGATGAACCCACGTCAGCACTGGATGTGGGTAACCGTGATCGCTTTCTGCAACTGTTGGTACAGGAGTGCGAGGCGCAAGAAACAACCCTGATGTTTGTCAGC
>JAGSHA010000072.1 GCA_023954795.1 Oceanospirillaceae bacterium
ATCACCATCGGTGTTCGCGTATTCGCCTGTACCTGAAAGTAACAAACCATTAATGCTAACGTTGGCCCCATTTTCCAAATGCTTGTTCTTGCCCGCAAAATGTAGCTCGAAACGCTCATTGAATTCGGTGTTTAGAAAACGACGTAGTTTATGGCTGCCATCATCATAATCTTCGTAAAGCACTTCCAGCTTGCCTTCAACTTCGACACGTTGCTCCAGTAGGTCTAGCGCTTTCTGGGGCAAGCCAACTTGCTTATCTTCGGGTATAGCAACACGCAACGCTTCGGCAGGATTGGTCTTGATCAACTCAGCAAGCATCTCTCGACGGGCTTCTGCCTTGGCCACCAAGTTGTTCAGCGCTTGTGCTTTATTGGCCGCACCTTGTGCCTGGGCCCATTGTTTATGCGCAGAGATAAAGTCAGATGTGGTGTTCGTTGCGGTTTTCCGAGTAGCAGCCGGATTAGAATATGCGGAAGCTGCTGCGTGATCATGCTGTGGAGCAGATATTGCGAGGCCCGAGGTGAATAGCAGGGCAGATGTAAGGCCCAGTGATGCAAGTATGTGTGTAGGCTTTGGCGCTTTAAGCGTCATGAGAATCTCCGCAAATTGGGTTTGCGAAAGATCCTCAACAGCAACGTATTTACGCGCGAGGGTATACTCTCCATCGGCAGTACGGCCGTCCCCACAACAAAGATGGGACCCGTGACTTTGCGACACCTGGTTTCCCAGGTTGTGCCTTTATCCAGAGAGGATCTTTCAACTATATAACCGCGGTACTGTTTTCCCGCGGACAGACCCTTATGGCCGATTCTCGTCAGTGAGACCGTATATCCAGCAACATCAATGTTCCCGTTGACCGTCCTTGTCCAAAGTGGATGCGTTTAGCCATTCGGGTGGTAAAGCGGACATAAGATATGAAAGGCGTACGAATACGAATGCGGGTAACAAGAAGACGCATGAAGCGTGTCTGTACCTACCAAATTTCCCTACCAAAATTCAGCCAGTCAGACGAAACAGTTGTTCCCCACAACGTATTGCCAACGTCATATCGTTTGCTTTACACGCTGTAAACTGTTGTAACGGAGCGCATCCTAGCATTTACAATTGGTTGTGTCTTATACAGTTGTGGAATAAAACATACGTTTGCCTGAATAAATAGTGATCAAATGTTCAGGAACTTTTTAACACTTTCTTATACACCCTATGGATTCCCATCCTCGTCATGATTGGATAGGTCGTTTTCGTAAACGGTACTTTCTTCAGATGAAGGGACATTCTCATCAATCTCATCCCATAACAGGATAATAGGGCCAGAACTGTAATGGACGCGTTGGTGGAGCAGTCGGCGGGAGCGGCTGCGAAAGGAGGGAACCAGATGAGGTGCTGACGTCGGCAGCGTATGGTTTGAGGATACGGATGAAGGCGCTGGCATCTGGTTGTTCGAACCTGAGCCGGCATCATCGTCGCGATGATATTTTTTAGTGTCTAGACTGTGGCGCATACTTACCTCCATCCCCTGTAAGGAAATAAGCAACCTTCACGCCACTAATTTAATTCGTTTATTTACAGTAAGTTATAGCACCTATGTGAAAAGGGGGTAAGCAAAACTGTTAAGGTGCTGAAACATTTTTCTTTAAATCATACTTATCAATCAGGCGGTACAGCGTGACACGAGAGACCCCTAGAATTTTTGCGGTTTTTGTAATGTTGTGATGCGAATAATGCAGTCCACTTTTTACCGCGAGTTCTTCTGCATGATTACGAGCCTCGTCCAGGGACATTACTTGCAACTGAACAGGTGAAGAGGACAGTCCGAGATCCGATGGCGTTATCATTCGGTTCTCGCCCATGACCATCGCACGCCTGATACGGTTGATCATCTCGCGGATATTGCCCGGCCAGCTGTGTTTATTCATCGCCTCAATCGCTTGGTTAGAGAAGCCTTTTACCTGTGTTTCGTATTCGTGGGAGAATTTTTTGAAGAAATAACGGGCAAGCAGCTCGATATCCTCATAGCGCTCAGCGAGTGTCGGCATGTCGATATTGAGTACATTTAATCGATAGTACAGATCTTCGCGAAAGCGTCCTTCCTCAACCGCTTTCTCTAAATCGATATGAGTGGCAGCAATAACGCGCGCATTAACACGGTGGCTTTCATTACCACCGAGTCGTTCGATCGTTCGTTGTTCCAAAAAACGCAGCAGGTAGACCTGAAGCTCCAGGGGCAGGTCACCGATCTCGTCGAGGAAAATAGTACCGTTTTGTGCTGCTTCAATGCGTCCAATCTTTCGTTTATAGGCACCGGTAAAGGCCCCTTTTTCATACCCGAACAGTTCTGCATGGATCAGCGTATCTGGCAGTGCACCGCAGTTAACGGCAATGAACGGCCCGTCGTTACGGTTTGAGCGCTGATGGATAGCGCGTGCGACCATCTCCTTCCCTGTGCCTGTGTCTCCTCCTATCATCACGGGCGCATGAACATTCGCGACTTTGCGAATCTCGTTAAAGACACGGCGCATAGGTTCACTGGCTCCGACCATCTCCGTTTGTTCATACTCATTTATCCCCTGGCTTTCGAGGGAACGTAAAAGGGCGATGCCATAAGCATGACCTAACGTTGCTTTCAGATAATCCAAGCTATTGTCGAGCGGCAACGTGAAGTAATCATAGAAGTTGGCACAGATCATCCGCTGGAAGTTCGCATCCAACAGGTCGTTGTGTTCAACCAAAGCAATCCATATCGTGTTGTATTCACGACCCACAATCTCCATCGCCTGTTGGCGTTGAATATCGGATAGGTGGCTTAGATACACCAAGCCGACCAAGTAGTGATGTGCATGAATGCAGGCTTTGGCTCTTGGTGGACTTGTAACGCGGTCAAGTGCCCAATCTGAGAATTGAAAGTTATCAATATTGCTGGGGTGATACTCGGCTAAGTCTACATATAGTGCCTTCCGTATACCCCCATCGTCTCGTTGTGTGAGTTGAGTGTTGGGGTTCATGGTAAAGACCTTGTCTATTAAAGTGAACAAATGTTTACAAAACATCCAACCACTAGGTGGTTTAAGTTTAGCCTTTGATACGCAACATGTTGTGAAAACATTGCAATACATCTGTGTTCAACATGCGTTCCATTTAAGTAGCGTTTGTCAGCGATCTGAACGCAGTGCAGGGGAGGTTGTAAGAGTAGCTGTACGAATATTGAGCATTTGGCGTCCAGGGGTTCTATATTGGTATGTGTAACCAAGGGATACTTACCATGTACAGTAACTACTTTGGATTATCCGAACCGCCATTTGCGATTGCTCCAGACCCTCGCTTCCTATTCATGAGTGAACAACATCGCGAGGCACTGGCACATTTACTTTACGGTATAAATAGCAACGGCGGATTTGTGCTGCTGACGGGCGAGGTTGGCACTGGTAAAACGACAGTATCCCGCTGTTTACTGGAGCAGCTACCGGAAAACACTGAGGTAGCCTTCGTTCTTAATCCGCAATACAGCGCAATAGAACTGCTCGCCGCGATTTGTGACGATCTACGAATTTGTTGTGCCAAAAATAGTGAGTTGAAAGATTATGTCGATTCAATCAATCGACATCTTTTGGACAATCATCGCAACGATAAACATACGGTCCTGATTATCGATGAAGCCCAAAACTTATCTGCAGATGTACTCGAAACCATTCGTTTGCTGACCAACTTGGAGACAAACACGCAGAAGCTGTTACAAATTATTCTGATCGGACAACCTGAACTGACCGAAAAACTGTCAAAACCAGAACTAAGACAAGTCAATCAGCGAATCACTGCGCGCTACCATCTGCGGGCGCTATCACAAAATGAGTTACCTGCGTATGTTGCACACCGTTTGTCGGTAGCAGGTGTTGACGGGCAGTTATTTCCTCCTTCCTCTATCAAACGCCTCTATCGCCTGACAAAAGGCATTCCAAGGTTAGTGAATATTATATGTGATAGGGCGTTATTGGGAGCTTATGTACAGAGGGAGAGTCGGGTGGAAGCGGGCACGTTAGGCAAAGCCGCCAATGAGGTGTTTGGTGAAACGTCGGATGGCCGATCATCCACTGCATGGTATTCAAGACCGACAGTGATGATTGGGTCATTAGTTGTCATTATTGCTTTGAGTTTGGTGCTGTCTAAGAGCATGCCGGGAAATAATCTGTTTGAGAGCTTACAGACGGTTACACATCAGATAAGCGACCCGCTGCCTAACGATGCAAGCACCTTAACGTCTTCAGAGGAAAAGATTACCGATCAGAGTGATCAAACCGTTATTGGCGGACAGGAACTGTCTAATCCTGCTAATTGGCAATGGCCAACCGGTACGGACACCCGTCGCACCGAAGTCCAGGCTTATAAGACATTGATGCAGCAATGGGGTCTTAATTATGAACCCAGGAAGCAGCCTGCAGTATGTCGGTATGCAGAAGCTAACGGTCTCAGATGTCTCTTCAAAATCGGTAGTTTAGATGAGCTGATTAACCTGAATCATCCTGCAGTGATCAGCTTGTTTAACGCCAAAGGGCAAAGCTTTTACGCGACGTTATTAGGCGTACACGACGGCGTGGCCAAGGTGTTTATTGCTGGTGAAGTTCGCTTAGTAGGCATAGAAGATCTTAAGCTGTGGGTCGAGGGGAAATACACCGTTGTTTGGCGCGTTCCTCAGCATTACAAAGCGCCTATTCATCCGGGCACAGAGGGGCCGGAGGTGATCTGGCTGGATCGTCAACTCGCATTTTCTCAAAGTCGGGCGCCACGTTATTTCCGTTTTCAAAAATATGATAACGGGCTGGTAAGGCAAGTTAAGCGATTTCAGGAAAGTCATGGGTTAGTACCAGACGGTGTTGTCGGACCTCATACGGCCATTCTTTTGAATTCTGTTACTCAGAAAGATGATCCAATACTTGAAGCAAAAGAGGGAGGCGTGTGATATGTCCTATATCCTCGATGCACTTAAGCATTCAGATCACGACCGAAATCGCGGGCGTATTCCTGATATTCAAACTCAAACATTGCCATTACCTGAAACGCCCAGCAATAAATCTGCTTCCTATCTATTGGCAGGTGCTGTTTTTGTCGGGATTGTGATTGTGCTGACAGGTGGCACCGTTCTGTTATCACAGTTTTCAGCATCTTCGGTTCAGCAGGATGCACCTGCGTCCGTGGTCACTACAAAGACCCTCGGTGACACCAAAACGGTGACGGTTAAGCTGCCCATTGATGCCAAAGATCCCCCGCTGAGAAATGATGATTGGTTGTTATCGGCGGAGGTGCTTTCCGATGTAGAGAACGTAAAAATTCGCACGGCCAGTGCACGCGCAAGTGATATGTCTGTTGCCCCAACACGGTATGCGGACAATCTTAAGCCACAGAAGGCTGCCTCATTAACGAAAAAGCCTCAATCCGTTCAGAAACCAGCTGCCAAAACGATTGCTAAGGTCACTCAGTCACCCGTTCCTGTTGCGTCATTGCCGCCCTCTGTTACAAAAGAGGCCGTACCTTCTATTCCCGACCCCTATGCCGGTATACCACATCAGAAGCAGTTGCCTTCCACGTTTCAAAAAGCGTTACCAGATCTCACATTCAGCGTTCACATCTTCTCGTCTAAACCTGCCTCAAGAATGGTCAAAATTAACGGCCAGCGCTTACGTGAAGGTGATCCAATTGCAGCGGGATTGACCCTAAAGCAGATTACCCAGGACGGTGTGATTCTTAGCTATAAAAACAGGCAATTTTGGATCAACGCTCGCTGAGCATTCAGAATGCCTATCCATCGAGCTCGAGCGTATTAAACCCTGTCATGCTCATCGGAAGACCTATATTGCGCGTGATTCTATGGTGATGAGATCGTTGTGAGCTATAGCCAGACGACGAATAGGGTGGTTAAACCTGTTTTGCATCCTGATGCTCCTGACAACTGATGATTAACCGATTGGTCTGATTCGTTAAATTGGTTGTTGTCTCAGGTGATGAGAATTAGAGCAGGCGTTTTCTTTTCTCTATTACAAGTCGTTACATCTCTGCACAACTCACTACATCCGCCGCAAATCCTGTTTACAGCGTATAGGTACTCTAGCCATATCGAACTTTTGCATACCAGCAGCCCCCCTTCCTGCTGAAGTGAAGTTCTTGAATAAAAACAAATAAAAATGCGCTACTGCGGAGGACGAACACAATGAACTCAAAGATGAAGCGCCGGCTTTCCGGTGTTTTGCTGGGGGCGGCAATTGCTGCTGCATCAGGTACAGCGTCTGCGTACAACCTGGTTAATGAAGACGGTACTGAGCTGAACTTTGATCTGGAGCTGATTGCAGGCTATTTCAGTAGCCAGGAAACATACGGAAACGCTGAAAGTAAACCAAACTGGACTGAGGTCTACGCGAAGTATGGATTCTCTGGCAGCAAAGCACTGAGCAACGGTGCGGCTGTGTACGGTGCCGCAAATGTTCTGAGTTCTGGAACGTTTGGTGACGGTGATGCGGCAGGTCTTACAACAGGCGATGAAAGCGAAACAGAGATTGAGGATCTGTACGCTGGCTTCCGCAACGATATGGTGGATTTTTCCATCGGTCGTCAGAACGTCACAATTGGCGATGGTTTTCTCCTGAACGGCGACTCCCTGAATATGGGCGAAGGGCTGGATGGGATCGTGCCTGGCTTTAGTGCAAACCGTGGCGGTGCATACTGGCTGGCTGCGCGTAAAGCGTTTGATAAAACCGCCGTCTTGAAAGTTGGCGGGGACTCAGGTCTGCGCTCCGATATTTTCTGGATTGAATCTGACAACCCGGCTCAGGCAAGCGTGGAACTGGCGGGCATCAACGTTGAGCATATTTCCGAAAAGGGTACTTTCGGTGCGATGTATATAGAAGGTCAGGGCGTAGACGCAACTGAGGCTTCTTTCTTCGGCTACGAAGGTCGTGACGGTCAGGAAACCCTTAGCTTGCGCTATCAGGGCAATGCGGGTGTTGAGAACCTGTTCCTGTCTGCTGAATATGTGACCCAGGAAAATGGTGTAACAGGTGCTGACGCGGATGCATGGTATGCAGAAGCAGGTTGGACCTTTGCGGATATGCCTTGGTCACCAAGCGTAAACTATCGCTATACCAGCTATGACAATGGTTATGACCCGCTGTTCTTCGGATTCAACCGTGGTTACGGAACCTGGTTCCAGGGTGAAGTAGCAGGCAATTACGCAGGACCATTTGGTACTGATTCCAATATCCACTATCTCGGTGCTACCGCACACCCAACCGAAACGCTGACTGTCGGCGCAATGTATTTTGACTTCAGCGATACCAATAACGGTGCGGGTACAAATGACGCAAATGAAATCAATATCTGGGCAGAATGGGTGGCAGCAGACCATCTGATTATCAGCCCGTTGATCGGTTTCTATACCCCGGATGGTGCGTCCAGCACCCAGGGTAATGATGACACCAATACCTATTTCCAGGTACTGGCTATCGTTCCGTTCTAACCATAGCGGACGGACACGTTATGCGCCGGACTCAGTAATGGGTCCGGTTTTAATGGCTATATGAAAACTATAAAGGACCAACCTCCATGCAGAGAGAATACAGTTTAATTATTAATGGCAAACAAGTTGCGGGTGGCCGGGGAACTTTTGATGTAATCAACCCGGCAACCGAAGAGGTTGTATCAGCGTGTCCTTACGCAACCGTTGAGCAGTTGAATGACGCCGTAGATGCGGCCGATGAGGCATTTAAAACGTGGCAATACAGCAGCGATGAAGAGCGTAAGCAAGCGCTGCACCGTATCGCTGATGGTATTGAGGCGAATGCAGCTGAGCTGGCTGAAGTCATTGTGAAAGAGCAGGGCAAGCCGATGTTTCTGGCACAGGCCGAAGTCGGTGGAGCTGTTGCATGGACACGCTATACCGCGGATCTGGAGATTCCAGTCGAGGTACTGGAAGACAGCGACAATAAACGTATTGAGCTTCACCGCAAGCCGTTGGGCGTTGTGGGTTCCATTACCCCTTGGAACTGGCCGCTAATGATTGCAGTGTGGCATATCATGCCCGCACTCCGTACAGGTAATACGGTTGTCTGCAAGCCATCAGGCCTGACACCTCTGAATACCATCATGTTGGCAGAAATTATCAGTAAAGAAGTCCCTGCCGGTGTTATGAACCTGGTGACAGGGGAAAGTGGAATTGGTAGTGCGATCACCGGTCACGAAAAAATTCGTAAGATTGTGTTTACTGGTTCGACCCCTACAGGGCAGGCAATCATGCGTAACGCTGCGGGTAACTTGAAGCGTCTGACACTGGAATTGGGTGGTAACGACGCAGGTATTATCCTGCCGGATGCTGATGTGAACGCGATTGCCGAAGGTATTTTCCAGACAGCATTCCTGAATATGGGGCAGACCTGTGCCGCACTGAAGCGTCTGTATGTTCATGACAGCCAATATGATCAAGTGTGCGAAAAATTGGTTGAGCTCGCCAACGCTCAAACTGTGGGTGACGGTATGGCAGAAGGCACAACCTTCGGCCCTGTACAAAACAAGGATCAGTTCGACTTGGTAAAAGAGTTGGTTGACGACGCGAAAGCGAATGGCGCCGATGTATTGTGCGGTGGTCAGCCGTTAGACGGCAAAGGTTTCTTCTATCCGCCAACCATTGTTGCGAATGTAACTGACGATATGCGTATCGTAGCTGAGGAGCAGTTTGGTCCAACGTTGCCGGTGATACGTTATAGCGACGTAGATGAGGCGGTAGAGCGGGCTAACAACTGCGACGTCGGCCTGGGTGGTTCTGTTTGGTCCTCTGACATTGAAGGCGCTCAGAAGATCGCTCAACGTCTGGAGTGCGGAACTGCATGGATTAACGGTCACGCTGAAGTGCTTCCTCATGCTCCTTTTGGCGGCTGTAAAATGTCTGGCTTTGGTGTGGAGTTTGGGCAGGAAGGACTGCTGGAATATACCGTTCCTCAGACCCTGAATATCAACAAGTAACCCCTTTCTCATTTTCCCCCTCGTTGCTGCCGGCCATCATGCTGGCAGCAGCCCTCTTTTTCTTGTCACCTTGGCTGTCTAGCGATTTCTCATGCTGGAGTTCGCAGGAACCTTCGGGTTCCTGTGCTTTTTATGCTTGTTTGAAATGACGAATAAAAAACACATACAGATGTATCACAAGTGTTACCTGATATTTAATCAGTACCTGTAAAAAAAATCGTTAGGGAAGGGTAGAAATAAGAAAGGGCACGAAGTACGTGCCCTTAGGATCGAGACAGTAAGGAATTGTCTTTCGGCTTTGAACAACTCTTCACTGTAGAAAATCGTAATATGTATTCTGTATCTGCTTATATAAAGCTCTGGAGCATCCTTGCTCTCCGAGTTTCCTGATTTTCGGCTTTGATCAGGAAGCCCGCCTGTTGTCGGCTCTTTCGCTGGAAAAACCGTAACAGTTAAGGTTAATTAAGGACCTAAAGTAGTATCAGAGCAATACGAAGTATTTCGTAATTTGTTATCTCGGGCTGATATTTATGTGTTTAAAAGCAGTTGGTCAGCCAGCCTAAATAAAGCACTCAGCAACGACTGTTTATTTCTGGCTCGTTTTGAGATCTTTGCAGTAGTCACGATCAGTGAATCGAGGTGTAAACCAAACATAGTCCGCTTGAAGTTTCATGCCCTGGAGAGCATTCGGATCGTTCTGTAACGTTGGATCAACTTCTTGCAGCATGATTACTAATGGTTGTTTGGTACTTTTTCTCAGGCGCAGATGCAGGGGGACGGCCGTATCTTTGCGGACATGGTAGCCTCCTGCAATGAGAATCGTCTGTGACGACTTCACGCCATCAATCGCTGCTGCCATATATGCATCTCGTGCCAATTGGATATTTACCATGGGCGATAAACGCTCTCTGGGCATCATTTCACAGTGCTGTTCGTAAATATCGTCCAGAAGTGATGCGCGGATCTTACTGCTCATTTCAAGCACTGTCTTAAATCGCGAATCGGTGATTAAAGCCTCTGTGCCGTCTTTGTAGATGCTTTTGATTTTACTACGCGATATGTTGCCTACTAAAAGTGTTGCGTCTTCAGAGAGGATTTGGCGGACGATAGGCCCATAGAACTCCCAGGGCCAACCTTGTTCGTTCCAGTTAAGCGTCTTTTGAAGCTGATCGTCAGAATCCGAGGTCTGGATTATGGTCGTGGCATTAGACTGGCTCTCATCAAGCATTTCAAGAATGACCGAAGGTTTGTCCGAATCATTCATTAGTGTGCTCAGTATGAGTTGTTCCAGACGATGGTGATCAGGGTTGTCATGCTTTTCGCCGATTAAGATGACATCATGCTTTTTCAGTACAGCCAATAGTGATTGAGGCTCAACGGCTTCTAGTGTCCGCAAGTCGTAAACTTTACCCACATCGGGATGGTCGGTGTTCAGTGGCGATAACCACTCCTCGACGGCATTGGCATGAAGGGGGATTAGTATGGCAAGCAATACACCTAATAAGCGCTTCATCACAGAATTCTCTGTCCAATTAAACGGGAAAGCCTCTGTTCGAAGGCGTTTCGAACAGAGGCTTAAGAAGTTTTTACCAGCTGAAGAGTGAATACAAGCCTAGGCTGCAATTTGACGTCGGTTGCGGGGTTGCTGCCGCTCATCGTTACGAATGATTTTGGATAGAATCCACCAGAAAAGCGGGAATAATCCGAGTAATAATAGCCAGAACGTCGTACCCAATTCACCTTCCGATTCTGCTCCCATAGAAGCTGATTTTGCGGTCTTGTGCGTTGTAGAGCCCGAACTATTAGACGCCAAAGACAAAGCGTTACCTGATGAAGCCGCTGCATTGGATTCAGCTAACTGGCTCTTTGCTGCAGCATTATTGGAACCACTTTCGCTTTCAATACCCGCTGAGGTAGAACCCAAAGCCCCTGTTCCTGCGATGCTTCCACCACCGTTACCGTCTGCGAACCCGCCTGTGTCACTTGTAGAGCCACCGTTACCATCTGCGAACCCGCCAGTGCCACTTGTAGAGCCACCGTTACCATCTGCAAACCCACCAGTGCCACTTGTAGAGCCACCGTTACCATCTGCGAACCCGCCAGTGCCGCCTGTGGAGCCACCGTTGCCATCTGCGAACCCGCCAGTGGCGCCTGTAGAGCCACCGTTGCCATCTGCGAACCCGCCAGTGCCGCCTGTAGAGCCACCGTTGCCATCTGCGAACCCGCCAGTGCCGCCTGTAGAACCACTGTTAC
>JAGSHA010000177.1 GCA_023954795.1 Oceanospirillaceae bacterium
GAAGCGGTATAGGGTCCGAGTACTCCGCCGACAGAAAACGCCAGAATCATACTGCCCATCGCCGCCACCATCTCATTCTGACGCAGCTTATCAAACGCCTCTGAGATACTGATCGGATAGGTGCAGGCGATAATGCCACAGGTGATCGCTGTCGCCAGAAAGACAGCCCAGGTCATCCCCATCAGTGCCAACACGTTCACCGCGATACAGCTAGCCGCTGACAACGCCAACAGGCACATCAACACCGTTCGACGGTCGAAACGATCCGAAAGATAACCCACCGGGAATTGCAGCAGGAACGCCCCAAGAATTGCCGCCCCCATATACAGTGATAGCTGGAAATCGACGATGTCGTACTCTTTCGCAAAAACAGGTAACAGGTTAAACGCCGCCGAGTAGATCAGACCGGAAATCAGACAGCTCACCACGCCCAGCGGTGAGATCTTAAACAGTGCCCGCAGGGACATCGAACTGGCATCTTCGACAACAGGCCCTTTATGACGGCTCATCACAACAGGGATCACAGACAAACTCAGCAAAACCCCGGCAAAGACAAATAACGTTGTGGTCTCAGGCGATGCAATGTTCATAAAGAACTGCCCGATAAACAGGCCTGCTAAAACGACCGCGTTGTATACAGCGAGAACCTTGCCACGCGTATCTTTCGTTGACGCATCACTCAGCCAGCTTTCCATGGCAGTAAAGGCGCACGCGTTACAGAAACCAAGAACCAAACGCATCCCGCCCCACACCGCAGCATCTGCAAATAAACTGCAGATCAGCATGCTGACACCACCCAGCGACACACACCCCGCAAACATGCGGATATGACCCGCGCGCATAATCAGGTTTTTGCTGTAAACAGCCCCTAACAAGAGACCGACGTAATAGAGCGACTGCACCAGACCAATCCAATCCGTACTGATCCCCTCCAGACCCATGCGCACAGGTAACAGCACGTTCATCAACCCGTTCCCCAGAAGGAGAATGAAGCAACTGACAAACAATGATATGAGTGAAAAGAACGTCGCGGTCACGGCGGCAAACTCTATGGGTTAAGGCGTCGGATTCTCAAGGCTGAGTGAGTTAAAGCGCTTAAGATATAGCCAGACTGATTGTTAAGTTAAGTCCACCGACTGGCTTTTAGCCATATCTCGGTGCTCTAAGAACGACAAAAGCCGACGGCGGCGACCGATCAGTTCCCTTAGGAAGCGTTCGGCAGAAGCGTATCGGCTAGTCTAAATGTATGGTGCTCTCGCCCAGGCTACTGATGCATTCGTTCACGCCCGGTTGATTTCAGTGATCAATTTCACGCGATGCTATTTTAGATTAAGAGTGAAAGCAAAACATTTCAAAAATCTTTTTTACACAGCATTTTCATCTAAAAAAACGGCCTAAAACAGGCAAGATTTACAGGGAAAGAAGTCGCGATTAGGCAAGCAAACCTGACACATATTGATCAACGGCCTGCTCGGATAACTTTTCCTCATGGTTTTATTAGTTTTACTAACTTGGCGTGGAGAATCGGGTCTCCGATAATACCCACCTCTCCCCTTAGATGTGTCTTGAACGATGATTTCCGACCCGCTTTTATTTGCCACTGCACTAATCGCGGTCACACTCGGCGCGATCCTGCAAAGCTTAACGGGAATCGGCATCGCGGTGATTGCCGCACCCGTTCTGGTACTCATCGATAGTGCGTTTTTGCCCGCTCCGATTTTGTCACTGGGTTGCACACTCTGCGTACTGAACACCTTTCGCTACCGCCAGAAGCTGCAATTCGGCAACACCCGTCTAGCCTTATACGGCCGCCTTCCCGGCGTGCTCATCGGCATTACCCTACTGACATTGCTGCCTCAGTCGTTACTGATGATTGGTTTCGCACTGCTGATCATGCTGTCGGTGGGGCTGACCTATCGCCATATCAAGCTACAACAATCCCCACGTAACCTGATGGTTGCAGGGTTCTTCTCCGGAGTGATGGGAACAACGACATCCGTTGGCGGACCGCCCATTGCACTGGTCTATCAAAACAGTGAACCCCAACAGGCCCGAGCGGAACTTGGGCTGTATTTTTTGATAGGTACATTGATGTCGCTGAGCGTACTGGCGTGGTCAGGTCACTTTACGGAAGAACAAGTCACACTCACGCTCCAGATGATACCGGGCGTCGGGCTTGGCTTTTTGGTATCGATCCTGCTGGATAGTCGTTTTAAAAGCAGCTACCTGAAACCGGTGATTGCTCTGCTCTCCCTCGGCTCCAGCATGGCCATATTGTGGCGGGCATTTACTCAGCTCTATAGCTGACGCCAGACAGTCCGCTATTTACTGTTAGATTCCATTATGAAGCGCTCAAGCTTTTTGTCAGTACCTAACACATGACGCTTGAGCCACTCTCGCAGAAATAACGATAAGCTTTTGCGCAGATCTTCATCGTAACTTTGATGCTCTTCCAGCATTGTTGCCAGTTCACGACGAAACTTGTTGTGAGCTTCCTTATGAGCATCCCGATCAGGATAATCCAGTAGGAGCATATACTGCTCTTCCAGCATGAAATGATACTCAGCGTAATCGTTTAGTTTTTTAAACACGCTGTTGTCCACACGACTTTCTTTAATCTGATCAATCAGACGAAACAGTTGTTGATGTTGTGCATCCTGCCAAATCACTTCGCTGGTTTTTTGCATCACCATGAATCACCCTACGTGGCCTATTTATTCAGACTTACTATTTAAGCCTAAGTGCCCGTCCGTAGATGCGCTAGGACCACAATACACCTTCATGACAAGGATCAGTTTTAGGTCTTTTGTGTTCCGGTGATGAGCAGATTCGAGGCTCCCTTCAACATGATGATTGGAGGAAAAGCGCCATAGAAGACGAAACCTGATGCTGGCGATCAAATACGAACCAGCGCCGCAGCTTCTTCCCGGGTAAAAAAACGTCCTAAACGAAAGAATCCCGAGATCACTGAACTTTTTATCTCAGTTACACGGCCAGATACATCGCGGGCGGTCACCCAACACTCGGGTAATCCATCAAGTGTGTGAACAGGTGCCAACATCCCATTTCTAAAACGGGACAGAACAATATCTCCGCTCAACTTATCCATAAACGCCGGAATAAAACCCTGATGCTGGTTTTGCTCGCTCACGCCCCCAGTTCCTGAGAACTGGCCATTTTCAGATGCTAAACGTTGTGATTGCAGCTGAGTATCCATGACACACACCTCTTCCAGGCCCTTGAATCACCGTGCTAACGGTGCCTCTACTAAAAATTTAAGCCACACAGCTGAAATGAGTCTGAAAAGGAGAGATTTTTTTGCAGTCTATTATTTGAAGAGAAGCAGAGGAGAGTAAAGCGAAGAACCCTGCAACAGCAACGCTGCTACAGGGCTTTAATACTGAGTCCGGTTGTCAGAACACCAGATTCATCATCACGATTAACACCACCAGGAACAGAATGGTCATGATGCCACCGGCACGGATGAAGTCCGGCACCCGGTAACCCGCAGGCCCCATGATCAAAGCGTTTACCTGATGGGTCGGGATCAGGAAGGAGTTAGATGTTGCCAGCGCAACGGTCAGTGCGAACACAGCAGGATCAGCGCCCGCCCCAATCGCGATATTCACGGCCAAAGGCACCAGCAATACGGTTGCACCGACATTGGACATCACCAAAGTAAAGAATGTCGCCAATACCGCTACCGCCGCCTGAATACCCCAGATAGGCATACCTTCGAGCAAACTCAGTGTTTGATCTGCAATCCACGCGGCTGTGCCGGTGCTCTCCACAGCCATGCCCAGCGGAATCAAACTCGCCAACAGGAACACGGTTTTCCAGCTGACCGCCTCATAGGCTTCATCAATGCTCAGCACGCCACTCAGAATCATACCCATTGCACCGGTCATCAACGCAACAGACAGGCGAATATCAGTGAACAACACCATCGTCAGCGCGATCACAAAGAAACCCAACGCCCAGTTAACCTTGTGCGGACGCAGCTCTTCTTTCGGATAGCTTTGGGTCATCACGACCAAATTACGATCACGCTCCAAGCGCGCCAGCGACTCCCAAGAGGTGTGGCACACCAAAGTATCACCCGGCTCAAACTCAATCGCACGGACACCCTGTCCCGCACGTGATGTTTCACCGGAGCGGTGCAACGCCATCAAACTCAGGCCATAGACATTACGTAAACGCAGTTCCAGAGCCGATTTTCCAATCAACTGAGAGCCCGGCGGAATAACCAGCTCAGCAATACCTGACTTCCCCGAAGACAGTGCTTCCGAGAACGTTTCCATATCCGGGCGACGCTGCAGATCATACTTATTGGCAAACGCTTCCAGCGCATCCGCTTCACCGATTGCCGCCAACACGGAGTTTTCTTCCACGGCCACCGTGCGATCCAAACCGCCGTTGCCGATACGCTGCTTACCGTTTGCCAACTGCACAGCAGTAATCCGCACACTGTCTGTGGTTTCAAAATCTTCCAGTGTCTTACCCACCAGCGATGAATCAGCCGATACCATTACTTCCATCACTTCACAGTCAAGACCATAGATCTCTTTGAAGTAGTCCATGGTATTCGTGCTGGTATCTTCACCCTTTGTGGTAGGCAGAACAAATCGACCCGCGATCACGAAGTACAAAATACCCGTGATGACCAAACAGATACCGACCGGCGTCACCGAGAACAGAGACCACGTATCCATCTGCTGATCTGCAGGCAATGTCTGGTTGGAGGTCAGAATAAGGTCATTCAGCAAGATCAGCGGGCTGGACCCGATCATGGTCATCGTGCCACCCAAAATCGCACAGAACCCCATCGGCATCAGCAGGCGTGACAACGGCAAGCCGGTACGACCGGAGATACGACTCACCACCGGCAAGAACAGCGCGGCCGCACCTACGTTCTGCATGAAGCAGGAGATGAAACCGACGGTACTGGAGATAATCGGGATAATGCGGGTTTCTGTTGTACCACCCACCTTTAGAATCCAATTCGCGACTTTACCCATCAGTCCGGTCTTATCCAGACCCGCACCGATGATCATCACCGCAATGATTGATATCACCGCGTTACTGGAGAAGCCGTTAAACAGTTCAGAGTTTGGCACCAACCCTTCGCTTAATCCCATCATGGGCGCGAACAGTCCCGTCAGGCCCAGCAGTACCATAATGGTCGCTGCGGCCACATCAACACCCACGATTTCGAAGGCAAAAAGGTAAATAGTCAGTAGCAAAATAGCGCTTACCCAAGCGATTTCGATACTTGGCACCATCTGGCTGATCAGCAGTGCAAGAGCCAGAAACACACCACCGGCGACGAGCTGTTTCATGGGTAGTTGCCGTTTAGGTGCTGCGGTCGAACTTTGTAGGTCTGCTTCATTTTTATTATCTGAAGTGTTTGTCACAGACATTGCCTTCTCCAAAGTGAATAAGCTTCAGCGGACACGTTCCCGGTATCCACTTCATCCACCAAACCGAAAATTAGCCATTTGCCGCCTAACGCAATGGCGTTTGACGAAATTCTGGCTCCTATACCCATGCTAAGTAGAGGGTCGATCCTGAACAACGACCAGACCGCTAGCGCATATGGAGCCAGACCCACATGGGTCCAGACTGGATCCACTCTAAGGTCTAATCTGGATCATCAAAGGCGTGATATGCTTCTCTACACTTGCGACCCATCGGTCAAAGCTCCCTCCGGAGCTCCTCACCGACTGATTTTTTCTATTCTTCCATACTATTTTCTAACGCCCAGAGAGGTTGATACCCCACTGATGGAACTGATGACTCTATTGCCTTTTATAGCCATTATTGCTTTTGCCACCTATGTGCAGACCGTGACCGGTTTTGCACTGGGTATGATAGTGATGGGTGCCGTAACCACCTTTGATCTGGTTCCGATCGCCTTCACCTCGGTCATCATCAGCGCGGTCACCTTTATCAACGGTCTCGTCGCAATAAAAGGCAACACAAAGGCGCTGGATCTGAAGCGTGTCGGTCTGACGTGTGCGGGTATGTTCCCGGCCATTATGCTGGGGCTGCTGTTACTGGATTACATGAGCGCAGAGTTCAATCACATCCTGCAGCTCCTGCTTGGCATAACAATTATCGGGGCGGGCCTGATGATTATGCTGAAACCGGAACCCTTGAAAGCGCCCTCTTCAACCGCAATGTTCGCGGGGTCTGGCGCAGCAGCGGGCGTTATGGCGGGGTTGTTCAGCATGGCCGGGCCGCCTCTGGTCTACCTGTTTTATCGGCAGCCCTTTGAACTGAAAACAATTCGCCTGTGCTTGGTGAGCATCTTTTTACTCAGCGCTGTGGCCCGTACCGGTATGGTCGGCGCACAAGGTGGATTGACGATGGATATGCTGATCTTCTCGGTCTTCTGCATCCCGATGGTGACGCTGTTCACCTGGGTCGGCAAACGTTATCCGCCGCCGTTGAGCAACACCAATATGCGCCGCTTTGCATTTTTCCTACTGATAATCATTGGCGCCAGCCTGGTGCTGAAGAATATCTAGTGCCGGGATTTGATGGTGGGTATCGCGTTGTTCCACCCAACCTACAAATAAAGCTACATCAACCTGAGTTCCGAGCTTCACTCTTCAAGCTCAACGTAGGTTGGGACGAGCGACGCGATTCCCAACGCTCTTATGGCTGCCGGATATTTGCCATGTTGGGTATCGCGCTGCTCAACCCAACCTACGAATCAAGCTAC
>JAGSHA010000020.1 GCA_023954795.1 Oceanospirillaceae bacterium
AGTCACGTCCTATGTCGATCGCTGAAAAGGATCAGATGAAGCGGCGCTACAAGCGTCAGCGTACTCGTCGCTCTGAAGACCGTAAGCGTACCGAAGACTGATACCTCATCGGGTATTTAAATAAAAAGCAGCCACTAGGCTGCTTTTTTTATGTGTATCGATAAGGTGGATAGTTGTTACTGAGCGTTCAGAGACTGTCCGTTAATCGCTTTGCTGTCGGCACCCATCAGGTACAGATATACCGGCATAATATCTGCGGGTGCTGGATTGGTCTGTGGTGGCTCGCCTGGGTAGGCTGTTACCCGCATCTGTGTACGAGTTGCACCAGGATTGATGCAATTCACCCGAATCGGACTGGTATTTTCGAGCTCATCGGCGAGGACTTCCATGAAGCCTTCTGTTGCGAATTTAGAAACAGCATAAGCACCCCAGTAGGCACGTCCTTTGCGACCAACGCCGGATGAGGTGAAGACGATGGATGCGTCAGAAGATTCGTGCAGTAACGGAAGCAGTGCCTGCGTCAGCATAAAAGAGGCATTGACGTTGACTTGCATAACCTGGTTCCAGATTGTCGGGTCGTAATTCTCAATGGCTGTGCGCACGCCGAGTGAGCTGGCGTTATTCAGCAAACCATCCAGGCGTCCGAACTCTTGTTCCAGTGTATTGGCCAGCTCCATGTACTCATGTTCTGTTGCGCTTTCGAGATTAAGAGGAACAATAGCGGGTTGTGGATAACCTGCGGCTTCTATTTCGTCGTAAAGACTTTCCAATTTATCCAGCGTGCGTCCTAGCAGGACAACGGTTGCGCCGTGGGCTGCATAGCTTTTCGCGGCTGCGCGGCCAATGCCGTCGCCTGCGCCGGTCACCAGAATGATACGGCCTGCAAGCAGTTGTTCAGGAGCTTGATAATCAAACATGGGTCCCGTTCCTTATTGTAATGCGTATAGTGATTGTAGCAGTGGCTTAATTTCAGAGGCGCAGTCAACACAATGGTCAGCTTCCCAGCTTCTGATATCCGTGTCAGCATCGATATAACCGTAGCCCGCGGCAATTGTTCTCATGCCAGCACGTCGCCCGCTTTCGATATCCCGAATATGATCGCCCACATACAATGTATTTTCCGGCAGGCAGCCAATTTGTGTGCAAGCCAGAAAGAGAGGCTCTGGGTGCGGTTTGCGCTCGGTGACATGATCCGGGCAGATAATACTGCTGGCGCGATGCTGTAAATTCAGCCCTTTCATTACAGGGGTCGTGTAGAGCTCTGGCTTATTCGTAACGATTCCCCAGGGCACCTGGTGTTGTTCTAGCCAGTCCAGCAGATCACTGATGCCCTGAAAAGGGGTCGTATGAACATCCAGATGCTGCAGGTACAGAGATAACATGCGCTGATGGAGGTCGGTGAAGCGACTGTTTTCAATATCGATATTAAAGGCAGCACAGACCATGGCGCGGGCACCATTTGAAACGTGCTCGCGCAGAGACTCTAGTGATACTGGATCAAGACCTTCTTCTGCAAGTAGCTGATTGATCACCCAGTGGAAATCTGGGGCGGTATCCAAAACCGTTCCGTCAAGGTCGAAGAGTACCGCCTCAAGTGGCTGACTCATAATGGCTTACTCTGCAGGTTTGCGGGTTGCAATCATATAGTTGACGTCAACGTCTTTCGGGTTCAGGCGATACGCTTTGGTCAGAGGGTTGTAAACCAGTCCGGTCATCTCAAGGCTTTGCAGGCCGCTTTTACGGATCCAGTTGCCGAGTTCTGATGGGCGGATGAATTTTTGGAAGTCGTGGGTGCCCTTAGGGACCAGCTTGAGGATCTGTTCTGCACCCATGATTGCAAACAGATAGGCTTTAGGGTTGCGGTTCAGCGTAGAGAAAAAGACATAACCGCCGGGTTTAACCAGCTGGGCGCAGGCGCGAACGATAGAGGATGGATCTGGTACGTGTTCCAGCATCTCCATGCAGGTCACTACATCAAAAGATTCAGGCTGTTGTGCGGCCAGCTCTTCGACAGGAATCTGCTTGTAGTTCACCTGTACGCCGCTTTCCAAACCGTGAAGTTTGGCGACTTTAAGCGGGGCTTCGCCCATATCGATCCCCATAACGGTTGCACCGCGCTGAGCCATGGACTCAGATAAAATGCCACCGCCACAGCCTACATCCAGCACTTGCTTGTCGACCAGTCGGGCTATCTGATCGATAAAGCCTACCCTGAGAGGGTTGATGTCATGCAGAGGTTTGAACTCGCTGTTGCGGTCCCACCATTTACTGGCCAGTTGTTCAAACTTGGCGATTTCATCGTGATCGACGTTGACGTGTTCAGCGTGGCTTTGAGTGCTCATGATTACAGCAAATCTCCATAGGTAAGCGGCTATTTTATCACTGGCGCCGTGACGCGCATAGCACGGAAAACAGATGAGGTTTGGTTCGGTTTCAGATTTATTGAATGGCCCTGAGACGCTTTCTAAGCCCGTAGGAGCGTTTTTTATCCATTTGGCTATATCTACCTAATGTCTTCATTTTTCAGGAATCGTGATTCCTTTGTGGTATACTCGTCCGGTTATAGAGAGCCGGCGCATTCAGTCGCCGGACTAGCTGATCGAAGGATAGTGAATGGGTGATCTAGCCAAAGAGATTTTGCCAGTAAACATTGAGGATGAGCTCAAGCAGTCCTATCTGGATTATGCAATGAGTGTCATCGTGGGCCGAGCGCTCCCAGACGTTCGGGACGGCCTGAAGCCAGTGCATCGTCGCGTACTCTTTGCGATGAATGAACTGAACAATGACTGGAACAAGCCGTATAAGAAATCTGCGCGTGTGGTTGGTGATGTAATCGGTAAATACCACCCTCATGGCGACAGTGCGGTATATGACACTATTGTTCGTATGGCTCAGAACTTTGCCATGCGTTACACCTTGGTTGATGGTCAGGGTAACTTCGGTTCGGTAGACGGTGACTCCGCTGCGGCGATGCGTTATACCGAGATCCGAATGGACAAGATCTCCCACGAACTGTTGGCAGATTTAGAGAAAGAAACCGTCGATTTTATTCCGAACTACGACGGCACTGAACTGATTCCTGATGTGTTGCCTACCCGCGTACCTAACCTGCTGGTGAACGGTTCTGCGGGTATCGCCGTAGGTATGGCGACCAATATTCCACCGCATAACCTGACCGAAGTGGTTACAGGTTGTATCGCGTTGATCGAAAACGGTGATCTTACCGTTGATGAATTGATGGAATACATCCCGGGACCGGATTTTCCAACCGGCGGTATTATCAATGGCCGTGCCGGAATTTTGATGGCATATCGCACAGGGCGTGGTCGTATCTACGTGCGTGCTAAACATCATGTGGAAGAAGATTCGCGTGGTAAGCCGTCGATCATTGTTACCGAGATTCCTTACCAGCTGAACAAAGCGCGTTTGATCGAAAAGATCGCAGAGCTGGTCAAAGAGAAGAAGCTGGAAGGTATTACCGAGCTGCGTGATGAGTCTGATAAAGACGGCATGCGCATCGTTATCGAACTCCGTCGTGGTGAAGTGCCTGAGGTTATTGTTAATAACCTGTTCACACAGACTCAGATGGAGAGTGTGTTCGGTATCAACGTTGTGGCTCTGGTCGATGGTCAGCCGCGTACGCTGGATCTGAAGTCTCTGCTGGAGAATTTCATCCGTCACCGCCGTGAGGTTGTGACCCGCCGTACCGTATTTGAACTGCGTAAAGCGCGTGAGCGTGGTCACCTTCTGGAAGGTTTGGCCATCGCACTGGCGAATATTGATCCGATTATCGAAATGATCAAAACGTCGCCAACACCTGCAGAAGCGAAAGAACGTTTGATCGCAACTGCTTGGGAACCGGGTAATGTGGTTTCTATGTTGGAGCGTGCCGGTGAGGATGCTTGTCGTCCTGAAGAGCTGGAAGAACAGTTTGGTATGCGCGATGGTCGATACAATCTGTCTCCGGCACAAGCCCAGGCGATTCTGGACCTGCGTTTGCACCGTCTGACCGGTCTTGAGCACGAAAAACTGATTGCTGAGTATCAGGAACTGCTAGAGAAAATTGCAGAACTGCTGAAAATCCTGGGTTCTCATGAGCGCTTGATGGAAGTGATTCGCGAAGAGCTGGTAGCGATTCTGGAAGAGTACGGTGATGAGCGTCGTACTGAGATCATGGCGTCCCGTCAGGATCTGACCGTAGCCGATCTGATCACCGAAGAAGATATGGTCGTGACCATCTCTCATGGTGGTTATGCGAAGACTCAGCCGATCGCAGACTACCAGGCTCAGCGTCGTGGTGGTAAAGGTAAATCGGCGACGTCGGTTAAAGATGAAGATTTCATCGAACACCTGTTGGTGGCCAATACCCACGACACGATTCTGTGTTTCACCAGCCGCGGTAAAGTGTACTGGTTGAAGGTATATGAGATTCCGCAGGCGAGTCGTACTGCCCGTGGTCGTCCAATAGTTAATATTCTTCCTCTGGAAGAGGGTGAGCGCATCACGACGATTCTGCCCGTCAACGAATACAGTGATGATCGCTTTGTCTTTATGGCGACTGAGCTGGGTACGGTTAAGAAGGTAACATTGAGTGCCTTCTCCCGTCAGCGTACATCCGGCTTGATCGCTCTGGATCTGAATGAAGGGGATCGCCTGGTCGGTGCCGCCATTACTAATGGTAGTGACGATGTAATGTTGATCAGTAGTGTCGGCAAAGCGATGCGCTTTGATGAGAACGATGTGCGTCCGATGGGTCGAACGGCCCGTGGTGTTCGCGGCATTCGTATGGCGGAAGAGACTCGTGTTATTGCGCTGATTATCCCGCAGGAAGGCGGTGTGATTCTGACCGCTTCCATGAATGGCTACGGTAAGAAAACCAACATAGATGATTTCCCGGTCAAAGGCCGTGGTGGTCAGGGTGTTATTGCTCAGCAGTGGTCTGAGCGTAATGGTGATCTGGCAGGTGCGGTTCAGGTCTTCAATGGCGATGATGTCATGCTGATCAGTGATCAGGGTACGTTAGTACGTACCCGTACCGAAGAGATCTCTGAGCTGGGACGTAATACGCAAGGGGTTACCCTGATCCGAGTGGCTGAAGATGAAAACCTCGTGGGACTGGCGCGCATTGAAGAGCCAGAAGAACCCGAAGATGAGGTGGAAGCGGCTGAGGATGGCAGTGCAGAACAAGCTGCTACTGAACCAGCAGGGGCTGTTGATACCCCGGACGCGTCTGACGACGCATAAAATAAAAGTGCGGCTATTGCCGCACTTTTTATCTGTACACTGATGGGTTAAGCAAAATTACTATGACTCGTAAGCATAATTTTAGCGCTGGTCCGGCAGCATTGCCGGAAGCTGTACTGGACGTCGCTCAGAAAGAACTGATGGATTGGCAGGGTAACGGTCTTTCCATCATGGAAATGAGCCACCGGAGTAAAGAATTTGTCTCTGTGGCGGAAACGGCTGAACAGGATCTGCGTGATCTGTTGTCGATTCCCGATAACTATAAAGTGATTTTTTTACAGGGCGGTGCAACAGCACAATTTGGTCTGATCCCTCTCAATTTGCTGGGTGGTAAGACAAAAGCGGATTACATCAATACGGGTGTTTGGTCTAAAAAAGCGATCAAAGAAGCCAAGAAGTTTTGTGATGTAAACGTTGTTGCTAGCTCTGAAGCAGATAATTTTACGACGGTTCCTGCACAAGGGGATCTAAAGCTGGATCCTGAAGCCGCGTACGTGCATTACACACCAAATGAAACGATTGGTGGTCTGGAGTTCGATTACATTCCTGACACAGGTGATGTACCACTGGTTGCAGACTTCTCTTCCAATATTTTGTCGCGTCCGCTGGATGTGAGTAAATTTGGGATGATTTATGCCGGTGCGCAGAAAAACATTGGTCCTGCAGGTCTGGTTGTCGTGATTATCCGTGAAGATCTGTTGGGTCAATGTGCGGAAAGTGCGCCGACTATGTGCAATTACACCGTGCATGCCGAAGCGGATTCGATGTTGAATACCCCGCCGACGTTTGGCTGGTATCTGGCAGGGGTGGTATTCAAATGGCTGAAAGAACAGGGTGGTCTGGATGCCATGTCCGCGCTGAACCAGCGTAAAGCGGCAAAACTGTACGATTACATCGATAACAGCGGTTTCTACAGTAATCCAGTTGCTAAAAATGGCCGCTCCTGGATGAACGTGCCTTTCACTCTGGCAGAGGACAGTCTGGACAAAGCCTTCTTAGCAGGTGCTGAAGATGCTGGTTTGCTGAACCTTAAGGGGCATCGCTCTGTTGGTGGCATGCGTGCCAGCATCTATAACGCTGTACCGGAAAGCTCAGTTGATGCTCTGATCGCATACATGAAACGTTTTGCCGCAGAACATACCGCCTGAAAATAAGACAGAAGAGTTTGATATGAGTGATCAGGAAAAGGAACTTGGCGTTCTGCGTCAGCAGATCGACTCCATCGATAAGCAGATCCATGAGCTGCTGAATCAACGGGCCTCCTGCGCACAACAGGTGGCAGAGGTGAAGCTGAAATATCAGGGCGCCTCTGAAGTTGTGTTTTATCGTCCGGAGCGTGAAGCGCAAGTACTGCGCCGCGTGATGGAGCGCAATGAGGGGCCGCTACCAGACAAAGATGTTGCTCGTTTGTTTCGTGAGGTGATGTCGGTTTGTTTGGCGTTGGAAAAACCGATGCGGGTGGCTTTTCTGGGTCCGGCTGGAACTTTCACTCAGCAGGCCGCGCTCAAACACTTTGGTCTTTCCGCAGAGAGTGTACCGCTTAATTCGGTTAGCGATGTGTTTCGTGAAGTGCAGTCTGGCAATGCTCATTACGGTGTTGTGCCGATTGAAAACTCTTCAGAAGGTATTGTTAATCACACCTTAGATCTCTTCAAACGCTATGATGTGACGATCTGTGGTGAGGTAGAGCTACCGGTTCATCAGCACCTTCTGCTGAAACAGGATGGTGATCGTCGCGAGATTAAACGTGTCGTTGCGCATCATCAGTCTTTAGCGCAGTGCCGTGCCTGGCTCGATACTCATCTGCCGGATGCGGAGCGGGTAGCCGTTAGCTCAAACGGTGAAGCCGCGCGCATGCTGGTCGGCAGCGACGGCACTATCGCCGCCATCGCGGGTGATATGGCCGCTGAGTTGTATGAGCTGGATATCGCAGAGCGAAATATTGAAGATCAACCGGACAATCGCACACGTTTCCTGATCGTGGGTAATCAGGTCGTTGAGAGCAGCGGCGTAGATAAAACATCTATTCTGGTTTCCAGCAAAAACAAGCCGGGTGCCCTGTATCAGTTGCTGGAGCCGTTTTACCGGAATCAGATTAGTCTGACTCGGGTTGAAACCCGTTCTATGAACAATGGCTGTATGTTCTATATCGATTTTGAAGGACACAGTTCGGACACGGATGTAGAGAAAGTGTTGAACGAACTGGCCGTTGTCAGTGAAGAACTGAAGCTGTTGGGTTCTTATCCCAGTGCCGTGCTCTAAAAGGTGCCCGCTATGAGTTGTGATTTTCGTGAGTTAGCTGTTCCTGGTATTCAAGGGCTGCATCCATACCTACCCGGCAAACCGGTAGAAGAGCTCGAGCGTGAGCTGGGTATCAGCAACATTGTAAAGCTGGCGAGTAACGAAAATCCGCGGGGGCCGGGTGAAAACGTTGCGCGTGCTGTCAGCGCATCTGTAGCTGATTTGAGTCGCTATCCGGACAGCAACGGCTTTGAGCTAAAGCAGGCGCTGGAGAATAGGTTGGGTGTGGAGTCGTCCCGAATTACTTTGGGAAATGGCTCCAACGATGTTCTGGATCTGCTCGGCCGCACGTTTATCCAGCCCGGCGATGAAGTTATTTATTCCGAATATAGCTTCGTGGTGTATGCGCTGGTTACACAAGCCATGGCGGCAAAAGCCATAGTGACGCCCGCAAAAAACTGGGGGCATGATCTGGATGCGATGGCGGATGCGATTACTGATCGTACCCGGATGATCTTTATTGCAAATCCGAATAATCCCACCGGTACCTGGTTGACCGACAGCGAGCTACAGACCTTTCTGGCAAAAGTGCCGGCGCACGTCGTGGTTGTGCTGGATGAAGCGTATACCGAATATGTTGCGCTGGATGACTTTCCGGACGGATTGCAGCTGCAAGCTCAGTACCCGAATCTGGTGGTTACCCGCACCTTTTCAAAAGCGTATGGTCTGGCCGCGTTGCGCGTCGGATTTGCCGTGGCGAATGAAGCGATCACTGATCTGCTGAATCGAATTCGCCAGCCATTTAACGTGAACTCCATTGCGCTGAGTGCTGCGGTGGCCGCGTTATCTGATCAGGAATACCTGGAACGATCTGTGCAGCTAAATACTGAGGGTATGTCACAGCTGGAACGCGGGTTAGAGGCACAGGAGCTTGAATGGATACCGTCAGCGGGTAACTTCCTGACAGTTGATATGAAGCAAGATGCGGCAGGGTATTATCAGGCGTTGTTACATGAAGGGGTGATTGTGAGACCGGTAGCCAATTACGGAATGCCCAATCATTTGCGAATCAGTATCGGTCTGCCGGAAGAAAATCAGCGTTGTCTGGATGCTCTGGCTAAGGTGTTATCTGCGTGAGTCATTGGTTGAATAAAGTACTGGTTATTGGACTTGGGTTGATCGGTGGGTCTTTGGCGAAATCGCTACGTGAGCAACGCGCCTGTGTGAATGTGGTCGGTTTTGATCGCGATCAGCGTGAGATGCAGGAAGGCCTGCGTCTGGGTGTGATCGATTCGATGGCAGAAGATTTGGCGGAAGAGGTCTCCAGTGCCGATCTGGTAGTGCTCGCCGTTCCGGTTAAGGCAACCGAAGCCGTGCTGGAACAGATCAAACCTTTCCTGACGCCTTCAACGATTTTAACGGATGTCGGTAGCACCAAAGGCAATGTGGTTGAAGCCGCAGAGCGTGTTTTTGGGCGTTTGCCTGTCGGTTTTGTGCCCGGACATCCGATTGCCGGCTCAGAAAAAAGTGGTGTAGCCGCAGCAGATTCACAACTTTTTAATGGTTATAAAGTCATACTGACGCCCCTGCCAGATTCTGCAGACGAGGCAACAGCCCGTGTTGAAGAGATGTGGCGCTTTACGGGAGCAGAGGTATTGATGATGGATGTGGCCCGGCACGACGAAGTGTTGGCGGCGACAAGCCATCTTCCCCATATTCTGGCGTTTTCTTTGGTTGATACGCTGGCACGGGAAGAGGAAAACCTGGATATCTTTCGTTACGCAGCGGGTGGTTTTCGTGATTTTACCCGCATTGCCGGCAGTGATCCGACCATGTGGCACGATGTCTGTTTGGCAAACAAGGACCCGCTGCTGAGGCAGTTGGACCGATTTACAGCAGGGCTGGCCCGATTGCGTAGCGCAATCGAACAGGGCAACGGTGATATGATGCTAGGCACATTCACCCGTGCTCAGGCTGCCCGTGAACATTTTTCCCGAATTCTTTCAGATACTGCATCATCTCAAATTATGAATAGTTCAAATGTAATTTTCCGTGCACAACCAGGTGGTTCTGTTACCGGTACCATCCGCGTACCGGGTGACAAATCTATTTCTCATCGTTCCATCATGCTGGGCTCCCTGGCTGAAGGTATTACTGAGGTGAGTGGTTTCCTCGAAGGTGAAGATGCGCTGGCAACCCTTCAGGCGTTTCGCGATATGGGTGTTGTGATCGAAGGCCCTAATCAGGGCAAGGTACGCATCCATGGTGTTGGCCTGAACGGATTGCAGGCCCCTCCGGGACCTATTTACGTAGGTAACTCGGGTACAACCATTCGTCTGTTGTCTGGTTTGCTGGCGGCTCAGCAGTTTGATACTGAATTGAGTGGCGATGAGTCACTGAGTAAGCGACCGATGGAGCGAGTGGCAAAACCACTGCGCTTGATGGGCGCTCAGATCGAAAGTGGAGAGGGTGGACGCCCGCCGCTGAAAATTAAAGGTGGTAGTGACCTCAAAGCGATCAGCTACGAAATGCCGATGGCGAGTGCGCAGGTAAAGTCCTGCCTGATGCTGGCAGGTCTGTATGCAGACGGTGTCACTTCCGTGACTGAGCCAGCGCCGACTCGCGACCATACGGAGCGTATGTTGCAAGGCTTTGGTTATGCTGTTGAACAGAACGGTAGTGAAGTATCCGTGACCAGTGGTGGCACACTGACCGCCACCCAGATTGACGTCCCAGCAGATATATCTTCTGCCACGTTCTTCTTGGTCGCTGCGGCCATCACGCCAGGATCTGATCTGACGCTGGAGCATGTGGGCATCAACCCAACCCGAGTGGGCGTGTTAAATATCCTGAAACTGATGGGCGCAAACCTGGAGCTGTTGAACGAGCGTGAAGTGGGCGGTGAGCCGGTTGCTGACATCCATATCCGTTATGCGCCGTTGAAAGGTATTCAGGTCCCTGAAGATCAGGTGCCGCTCGCCATCGATGAATTCCCTGCACTGTTTATTGCTGCTTGCAGTGCTGAAGGTGAAACCGTTGTGAGCGGTGCTGAAGAGTTGCGGGTCAAAGAAAGTGACCGTATTCAGGTGATGGTTGATGGACTGAAAGCACTGGGCGCTGATATTGAAGGCACTCCGGATGGCGCGATCATTCGAGGTAGTCAGTTGCACGGCGGAGAAGTATTTGCGCATGGCGATCACCGTATTGCAATGTCCTTCAGCATCGCAGCACTGCGCTCCAGTGGTGAGATTAAAATTAATGACTGCGCGAATGTGGCGACATCATTCCCTACATTTGTAGATCTTGCTCAGGAAGTTGGTTTGAACGTCAATGAGGGAGACAGCTGATGTCCTCTGTACACGAACAAGCTGGTGTCATCACGGTAGATGGCCCTAGCGGATCAGGCAAAGGCACTTTGTGTCAGCTGTTGGCACAAGAACTTAGTTGGAATTTGCTGGACAGTGGTGCGCTGTATCGATTAGTCGCACTGGCGGCTGATCATCACGGTGTAGAGTTGGATGATACCGAGGCATTAACCGTATTGGCGGAGCACTTAGATGTTCAGTTTAATGCGGTTGACGGTTCTGATGGCATCCGTATCGTCCTTGAAGGTGAGGAAGTGACCGATACGATCCGTACGGAAAAGGTCGGAGGGGATGCATCGGTTGTTGCCGCGATTCCTGCGGTGCGTGAAGCCTTGTTGAATCGTCAGCGGGCGTTTGCGACTGAGCCGGGTTTGATTGCCGACGGACGAGATATGGGAACTGTTGTTTTCCCTGATGCTCCGTTGAAAATTTACCTTGATGCCAGTGCAGAGGAACGCGCCGACCGTCGCTATAACCAGTTGATTAACAAGGGGCTGGGTGCTAGTCTTCAAGCTATATTAGAGGATATAAAAGCCCGAGATGCGCGCGATATGAACCGTGCTGTAGCACCTCTAAAGCCAGCTCAAGACGCTATTGTGCTCGATTCGACCAAGCTTACGATCGATGAAGTACTCGCAGCGGTAATGGAAGAGGTGCGACACAAAGGGCTCCGTTAACCCTGATGAGATAGTGAGGATCGTACAGCTATGAACGAAAGTTTTGCAGAACTTTTCGAGGAGAGCCTACAGGATCTGGATATGGCTCCCGGATCTATCGTGACCGGCGTGGTTGTCGCTATCGATAGTGATTTCGTGGTTGTAAACGCGGGCCTCAAATCTGAAGGAGTTATCCCTAAGGCGCAGTTTCTGAACGACCAGGGCGAGCTGACGATCACTGAAGGTGATGAAGTTCAGGTAGCACTGGAAGCGGTAGAGGATGGTTTTGGATCAACTGTCCTTTCCCGCGAAAAAGCCAAACGCGCAGAAGCCTGGAAAGAACTTGAAAAAGCGTTTGAGCAGGATCAGATTGTTACCGGACCGATCACTGGCAAGGTGCGCGGTGGTTTCACAGTTAGCATAAATACCATTCAGGCTTTCCTGCCTGGATCATTGGTTGATGTCCGCCCAACGCGTGACACAGCCCATCTTGAGGCCGGTCAGGATCTTGAGTTTAAGTTAGTTAAACTCGATGCCAAACGGAACAATATTGTCGTTTCCCGTCGTGCCGTTCTGGAAGCCGCTTACAACATCGAACGTGAAAAATTACTTGAGCAGCTTGAAGAAGGCAGTGTCGTCAAAGGTATAGTGAAAAACCTGACCGACTACGGTGCTTTTATTGATCTGGGTGGCGTAGACGGCCTTTTGCATATCACAGATATCGCCTGGAAACGGGTAAAACACCCAAGCGAAGTGCTGACGATCGGCGAAGAGATAGATATTAAGGTACTGCGTTTTGATCGGGAACGGAGTCGCGTGTCTCTTGGCCTGAAACAACTTGCCGATGACCCTTGGACCAAACTTCAGAAGACATGCTCCGTTGGCAGTCGGGTTGCGGCGCGAATTACCAATCTAGCTGATTATGGTTGTTTCGCCGAAATTGAATCTGGTATCGAAGGTTTAGTACATGTTTCCGAAATGGACTGGACCAATAAAAACGTTCATCCATCCAAAGTAGTACAGATTGGCGACGAAGTTGAGGTCATGATTCTTGATATTGACCAGGAACGTCGTCGTATCTCCTTGGGTATGAAGCAGTGTAAGCCTAATCCATGGCTACAGTTTTCTGAGACACATAAAAAAGGTGATCGCCTCAGCGGTAAGATTAAATCGATTACTGATTTTGGTGTGTTTATTGGGTTGGAGGGCGGTATCGATGGTCTTGTGCATCTATCAGACTTGTCATGGGATGAGTCTGGCGATGTGGCCGTTAAGCGCTTTAGCAAAGGCGATGAAGTCGATGCTTTGGTTCTTTCAGTGGATCCAGAGCGGGAACGTATTGCATTGGGGCTCAAGCAGTTAGCATCCGATCCGTTTGCTGAGTATGTGGAGCAGAATAGCAAAGGCAGTAAAGTGACCGGCATCGTCCGTGAACTGGAGAACAAACAGGCTCGAGTTGAGCTTGCTGAAGGTGTGGACGCAATATTAAAAGCATCGGATGCGAGCCGCGAAGGTCTTGACGATATAGCCAGCGCTTATAGTGTTGGGGATGAAGTGAATGCGCTGATTACCAGCATTGATCGCCGTAACCGAGTGATCAATATTTCAGTGAAACACGCTGAAATGCATTCAGATAAAGCGGCAATGCAGTCCGTGAATCAGAAATCTGTCGATGTGTCCGGTCCGACCACCATTGGTGATCTTATCAAGGCACAGATGAACAAGGATAAATCCTGATTCTGAGAGGAGAGCATAGCTCTCCTCTTTCATTTATAGGGCCTGTTGCCTAGGACGTCTTAGCGACATAGAGAAGTGAAGCGAAAATCCAGAGGCTAGCCATGACCAAATCAGAATTGATAGAACGTTTGGTTGATCGACATGACCAGTTGTCGGTAAAGGATGTAGAATTGGCGGTGAAAGCAATGCTTGATCAGATGACCGAAGCATTGTCCCACGGTGATCGGATTGAAATCCGAGGTTTCGGTAGTTTTAGTCTGCACTATCGTGCCCCGCGTGTTGGACGGAACCCAAAGACGGGTGAGTCCGTGGAACTTGAGGCAAAGCATGTTCCACACTTTAAACCAGGCAAGGAGCTTAGAGAACAGGTAAACTCCAGCTTGGAAGAAGGCGTATAACGTTTCCCGAATGCTGTTCATAGAAGAGGTTTAGTGAAGTGCGTTGGATTAAAGGCGCAATCCTTGGATTGCTATGTCTGCTGTTTTTATTTGTGGGCGTGATGTTCACGATCAACAACACTCAGCTGGTGACAGTCGACCTGGTACTGCTCAAGCTGCCTGAAGCAAGTTTGTCGTTATGGTTAGTTGCCACGTTTATTTTTGGTGGTGTGCTGGGCATGGCGATTAGCATTGTGAGTGTTTTACTATTGCGTACCCGACTGCGTGCAGAACGCCGTCGTGTTACTAACGCTCAGAAGGAGTTGGACCAGCTGAGAACAGCTGGCTTGAAGAATGCCGCCTGAAGTCGACAATTACCTGCTGATTGTTCCGTTATTTATAGCGGTTGCGGTGGGTTGGTGGTTAGGACGACGAGAGCGACAAGCGCGTAGTAAAGAGCAAAGTAAACGGTTATACAGCAATATCAGTCGGGATTATTTTACCGGGCTGGACTATTTGCTGAACGAGCGCACTGATGAAGCAATCGAAAGCTTCATCAAAGCGCTTGAAGTCAATTCTGATACCATTCCCGCCCACATAGCATTAGCGAAACTCTTTCGCCGTAAAGGTGATGTGGATCGCGCTATTCAGATTCATCAGAACTTGCTTGCTCGTCCCGATTTGGACCGCAGCGAGTTTTTGCGTGTGCAAATGGCGCTTGCGCGAGACTACTATGCCATCGGGCTGTTGGATCGTGCCGAGAACTTGTTGCTGGAGATTATTCGCCAGCGTCCCATGCGTGAAACCTTAGTGAAAGCGCAGCGACTGCTAATCTCCCTGTATGAAAAAGAAGCGGAATGGGAAAAGGCGCTGACTGCTGCAGATCAGTTAGCGACGGATGAGCGTAAGCTGCTCAGTCGGGAGTTGGCACACTATTGTTGCGAGTTGGCTGAGGCGTTAATCGCCCGGCATCAGTACAATGAGGCCCAGGGGTATCTCCGCCGCAGTGAAATCTATGATCCCAATGGCATTAGAGGGTGTTTAATTAGTGCACGTATCGCGATGGATCAGTCGCAGTGGAAACTTGCAATAAAACATCTGAAGCTGGCGGTCGATCGGGACCCGGTATTTGTATCGGAAACGCTGGATCTGTTGCGTCGTTGCTATGATCATCTGGCAGCGGAAAAGGAACTCAATGCGTATTTGAAGCGATGCATGGTGAACGCTCCATCCACCAGTGTCACACTCGCGGTGGCCGAGCAGATCAAAGACGAGCAGGGACTTTACGTTGCAGGAAGCTTTATCACGGAAGAGTTGAAAAAGCGTCCGTCGGTCAAAGGCTTTAATCGCCTGATTGATATGCATATCGAGCATGGGGCGGAAAGTGCTCGTGACAGTCTAAGAGTCTTGCGTGGTTTGACCGGGCAGTTAGAGCTATCCAAGCCTGTGTATCGCTGTAATAATTGTGGCTTCTCCGGGAAATCCCTGTTGTGGCAGTGCCCCTCCTGTAAAAAGTGGAGCACAACGAAACCTATACAGGGCCTGGAAGGCGAGTAATAGTTAATTCTGAGAGAGCTTTAATGATCAAAGATTCCAAGCGCGTTATTGTTGCGCTCGATTACCCAAGTCAGGCCGAAGCGCTGGCAATGGCGAAACGTCTGGACCCAGCCCGGTGTCGGGTAAAAGTGGGAAAAGAGTTGTTTACCCGAAGTGGGCCTGCGGTGGTCGAGGCTCTGCATGCACTGGGTTTTGAAGTCTTCCTTGATCTGAAATTTCACGACATTCCTAATACCACTGCAAAAGCGGTACGCGCGGCTGCAGAGTTGGGCGTGTGGATGGTTAACGTACATGCAAGTGGCGGCCGCCGTATGATGGAAGCAGCGCGTAATGAGCTAGAGCAGGTGAACGGCTCAGATACGTTGTTGATCGGTGTGACGGTGTTGACCAGTATGGAACGTCAGGATCTGGCTGATATCGGTCTGGACATCGAACCGCTGGATCAGGTCAAGCGTCTGGCTAAGCTGACAGAGGAAAGCGGACTGCATGGTATTGTGTGTTCTGCGCAAGAGGTTAAACCTCTACGCGACATTATCTCCCCTGATTTCCAACTGGTGACGCCGGGGATTCGTCCGGCAAACGCTGCAGTTGGTGATCAGAAGCGCATTATGACACCGTCTCAAGCGTTGGATGCTGGTAGTACCTATCTGGTGATTGGTCGGCCGATTACTCAGGCAGAAGAGCCGGTGCAGGCGTTGGCTGAAATAGAAGCTGAGATCGCGCCGTTGCTCTGATCGCTGCATTCTGATAAAAAGATAAGGCTGGTTATGGATTAACCGGCCTTTTTTATTTCCCGTGTCTACAAGGAGGTTACCCTATGACACTGCTAAACCCGCTGCGGGCGTTGCTCGCGACCCTGTTGTTCTGCTTTTCCCTTTCTGTGATTGCGGCGCCGCCAGCAATTGATCTTAATACGGCGTCCGCCAAAGAAATTGCCACGACGTTATCCGGTATCGGTATGAAAAAAGCATTAGCGATTCTCGACTACCGGACATTGAATGGTCCGTTCGTTCGGATAGATGATCTGGTGAAAGTAAAAGGGATTGGTACGGCAACGCTCAACAAGAACCGTCACTTGATGATGGTTGGCGTTGAGTCTCAGGTTGAACCTAAGCAATAGCGTTTAGTGCTGTTCTGGCTACAACCAGGCGGCGCCACGAACTCCACTGGCGTCGCCGAATTTTGCGGGTACTAAACGAGTAACAACCGTATCTGAGAAAACGTACTGCTGCCACAGTGCAGGCACTGCTTCATACAATGAGCTTTCGTTGGAAAGTCCGCCTCCCAAAACAATGATGTCCGGATCAATCATGTTGATCACGGTTGCCAGGCTTTTCGCCAACCGACGGTAGTACTGCTGGCTTAGCGCTTGTGCCAGAGGGTCGCCTGTTCTTACCCGTTGCCAGATCTCTTCTGCGCGAAGTGTTTCGCCACTGAGCTTATGATATTGCAGGCTCAGGGCCGGGCCGCTCAGCCAGGTTTCTATACAACCTTGGCGACCGCAATAACAGGGTGAGATGGCGGCTTCACTGCTGCTTGGCCACGGTAGAGGGTTGTGTCCCCACTCGCCGCTGATCGAATTAGGCCCGCACACGATCTGCTGATTGATTACCAGTCCACCGCCGACACCGGTCCCTAAGATCACGCCAAATACGGAACCTGCTCCGGCTGCAGCACCGTCTGAGGCTTCGGACAGGGCAAAGCAGTTGGCATCATTGGCGCATCGCACCGGGCGTTGTAAGCGTGCGCTGAGATCTTTGTCCAGAGGTTGCCCGATCAGGCAGGTGGAGTTGGCATTCTTGACCCGTCCTGTCGACGGTGAAATGGTGCCGGGAATACCGACCCCTACTGGGGCACGTGTGACAAATGTCTGATCAATTTCAGACACCAGCGAAACGATCTGATTAAGTGTTGCTTGGTAATCACCTTGGGGTGTTGCGACGCGTTTCTGGAACACCGTATCGCCATGCTTATCCAGAGCGACCGCTTCAATTTTAGTGCCACCGAGATCTATACCGATACGCATCGTCTGTTATCCGTCTAAAAGCAGCCCTATAAAACGAAGGCCAGCGTTAAAGGAATCGTAATCAGACTTCCCATATTACCCAGTAATACGATGGAGGCAACTTGCTCCGGTTCCTGATTGTAACGTTCGGCCACCATGTAGTTGAGCACTGCAGGGGGGAGCGCGCCAAACAGAATTAGATAGCCCAGTTGTATCTCGGTGAGTTGGAGGACAGGCTGTAGGCAGAGAGCGATCAGTACACCGCTGATCGGGCAAAGCAATGCACCGAGGATACCGATACGCCATTTGCTGAAATCGACGCTGATCATGCGAACACCCAGTGCAAAGAGCATCAATGGAATTGAGACCTGACCGAGCATGCTAATGAAGGTGTTAACCGCTTCAGGTAAGGGCAGGTCAAAGGCACTCCAGACTAAGCCGAGTATCGACGCTTGTATCATTGGGATCTTGAACAGCGACGCGGGGTGGGTACGATGGTCCAGCAGGTATACACCGACTGAAAAATGCAGTGTGTTCTCGATGAGGAAAAGCAATACGGCAACCGGCAGGGCCTCTTCACCGAAAGCGAGTACGATCAGTGGCAGACCCAAATTACCACTGTTGCTAAACATCATCGGCGGCAAAAACGTTTTTGCTTTGACGCCAATAATACGGCACAGCGGCCAGAGCAGCAGGCCAGAACCTAGTACGACCGCCGCCGCCCCAATCGCCAGATTTTGATAGGTCGCGAGATCAAATGATTTAGAGGACAGTACGGAGAAGATCAGAGCCGGACAAAACAGATCCATATTGATCTGGTTGGCGGTGGACATATCGGGCTTACGGGCACGGCCGTAGAAAAAACCAACCGATACAATCGCCACCAGGGGAAACACCGTAAGAAAGATACGTTCTATCAGTAGCAGTGAAGTGTCTTCCATTACGGTGTGTCCTCAGGAGGTTAAATCAGGCGAACTTTTTACCGGTAGGTACCACAAGTACCGGGACTTTAGCGCTTTTTACCACTTGCTG
>JAGSHA010000236.1 GCA_023954795.1 Oceanospirillaceae bacterium
AACCTATGACCAATTGGTTAAAAGCCAACTGCTCTACCAACTGAGCTAACGACCCGGTAGAGAAACGCGATATAAAAATGGTGGGTCGTATAGGATTCGAACCTATGACCAATTGGTTAAAAGCCAACTGCTCTACCAACTGAGCTAACGACCCACTCTGGCTCCTCGAGCTGGACTCGAACCAGCGACCAATAGATTAACAGTCTACTGCTCTACCAACTGAGCTATCGAGGAACTACACGCTCATACTCCCGCCATTTTAGAAATGGCGGAGGGATAGGGATTCGAACCCTAGGGCCCTCTCGGACCGCTGGTTTTCAAGACCAGTGCTTTCGACCACTCAGCCATCCCTCCGTAGGAGTGGCGCGTATATTACCTCGATCAATTTTTCTGTCAACAACAAGAAGCCATCTTTTTCAAAGTTTTTGCATTTATTTTCGTATTTCCTGAAAACGCTTAATAAACAACCAGAAAGCAGCCAGAAAATTGATCACTCAACAACCAATACCTGGATTCCTTCCAAATCCTTAAGTTTTGTTTAATTTTCTTATGGGATACTGAAACCTTTTAAATGGAGCCTGACCCTGATGCGTTTGTTGTTAATCGAAGACGACCCCTTGCTGGGTCAGGGCATTATGCTCGCACTGCAAGCCCGGAATTATCGAGTCGATTGGCAACAAACCGGATCAGCCGGTTTGCAAGTCATGCAGCAAGATAGCGCCGGCGTTGTCATCCTTGACCTGAACCTGCCGGATATGGACGGACTTGAAGTGTTACAGCAAGCCCGTCAACAAGGGATCGCCACACCGGTTCTGATCCTGACCGCCCGCGATGCGATCGAGGAACGGATTACCGGCCTCGATAAGGGTGCGGACGATTATCTGGTTAAACCGTTTGATCTTGATGAACTGGAAGCCCGCATTCGTGCGTTGCACCGCCGCGCATCAGGTCGCGATCAGGAGTACATTGAACACGGTGATCTCACCATTAACACGGCGGCGCGCGAGGTTAAGTTCCAAAACCATTCAATTACCCTGGGGCGACGAGAGTACGATCTGCTGCTGAGTCTGCTGAACGCTAAAGGACGTGTCCTCACCCGCCGTCAGATAGAAGAAGAAATTTACGAGGATGACCCGGAAAGCAATGCGCTGGAAGTTCATATCCACGCCCTGCGTAAGAAGTTTGGCAAGAGTCTGATTCGCACGGTTCGTGGCGTTGGCTACATGGTGGAGAACTAACATGCGTTCAATTCAGAACCGCATTCTATTCGCACTCGCAGGGCTGTTTAGCATCGCTACACTGGTTTTGCTGAGCTGGACATGGTCAACCACGAATCATGAAGTCGAAGAAGTATACGATGCGTCACTGGTGCAGTTTGCCCGCCAGTTCGCCAGTCAGCTCACGCTCAGCGATGATCCGCACACCCTACTTTCTTCCATGCGAGCATCAGTGCGTCAGGCTGAGGCCGCGATGCCGCCACGCACAGGCAGCGAAGATGAATACGAAGAGGGCTATCGTAGCCTTAACACTTATGATCCGGGCCACTATTACGAACAGAATCAGGGCTTTCAGGTGTGGGACACACAGGGTGCTCTGCTCTATTCATCACCTTCTGATCTACAACTGCCCTCTCCAGAAAATGCAGGCTTTGATACACATACTGCCGAGACTGCCCCACAACAGCGCAGTTACACACTTTATCTTCCTGAGCGGTCGCTATGGATACGTGCCAGCCAACCACTGGCCCTGCGTACAGAGGTAGCAGAAGAGGTCGCAGAACAGGTTTTATTGCCTTTAGCCGTGGTGATTGCCAGTCTGATTGTGGCCATCACGCTGACGGTCAATCTCAACCTGCAACCGCTTAAAAAGATCAGTCGGGAACTGGATCAGCGCAATAGCGCGGAGCTTTCGCCGATCAACAGCCAAGGCTTACCCAGCGAATTGCAGGCCCCGGTCGAGTCACTTAACCGAATGTTCCAACGGGTTGCCGATACCCTGCAGCGTGAACGCCGCTTTACCAGTGATGCCGCCCATGAGCTGCGCACACCTCTGGCCGCCTTGCGCATTCATATCGAACGTCTCGCGCTCTGCGATGAACAGGCAGCACCGCTCTCAGCGGGCCTGAACCGGTTGGAGCGGGTGGTCACACAGCTCCTTATGCTGGCGCGACTGGAGCCTCGTAAAAGTGAGCAGCTGCAGCAGCAAGCACTGGATGGCGATCAACTGGCCGCGAATCTGATCGCGGAACTGGTTCCGCCTGCTCTGAAACGCGGTGTTCAGATCGAGCTAATCAATCAAACACATCAGGCGCTTTACGCCGAGCCCACACTGATCGAAATACTGCTACGCAACCTGATCGAAAACGCCATTCGCTATACCTCTATCGGCGATACCATCATTGTTTCATTGTCCAAAGAACAGCAGAACTTCCGGATCAGCGTTGCAGATCACGGTCCGGGGCTGAATGCCGCACAAAAAGCACAGGTCGTTCAGCGTTTCTATCGCCAGAACAAGGCAGACAGCGAGGGCGCCGGGCTGGGGTTTTCGATCATCGATCAGATCGTCACCCTGCATCAGGGAGATTATCAACTGCTGGACACAGCCGATGAGGGTGGCTTAACGGTGCAGGTACAACTGCCTCAGCCTTAAGTTTGTTTTAAGTTTGCTGCGCGACAATAGTCTCATTCACCCGACTTAATGAGGCTCTACCGATGAAAGCACTTATCACCGCCACTGCTGTCTTGATGTTCGCCACCACGCAGGTTCAAGCCGGTCCACGTTGTACCGATGGTAATCAGCAAGACTGGATCCCTGCAGAAACGATGCAACAGCAGATCAAAGATCAGGGATTCAAGATCAAAAAGTTTAAAGTCACCCGTGGCGGTTGCTATGAGATCTACGGCTGGGATCAGGCAGATAACCGAGTTGAGGTTTATTTCCATCCTGTCTCGGGTCAGGCTGTAAAAACCAAGATGAAGTAACCATGGTTACTCAATCGCAACAGACCGTGAAGGTGTGGGATCCGTTGATCCGCATCTTCCACTGGTCACTGGCCACCAGCTTTCTACTCAACTTTTTTCTGCTGGAAGAAGGTGAGTCTGCCCATGAGTGGGTCGGCTATCTGACGTTAGCCCTGGTCGCCGTGCGGATTGTCTGGGGGTTTATTGGCCCCCAGAACGCACGCTTCAGTGACTTCTGGCCCACACGCGCTCGTATCAAACATCACCTGTGTGAGCTGCTACGTGGCGATACGCCCTCCCCTGATCGTCATAATCCAATCGGCGGACTGATGATTCTGGCGCTGCTGGCAGGCGTCGTGCTCACGGGCTTGTCTGGCTGGCTAGCCACGACGGATATGTTCTGGGGAGAGGATTGGATCGAAGACCTGCATGAAACCAGCGCTAATCTGGTCATGGGGCTGGTGTGCTTTCATGTTGGCGCAGTGATCTGGTTCAGCCGACGCGGTCCGCACAACCTGATACGTATTATGCTGACAGGTTACCGGGATACATGACCGCCTGTTTACATGGTCATCTATCTCGTAGCACCCGCATACCGGGTTATGCCCGGTATGCCTTTAGCGTCATAGCATAACCAGACGTTCCGCCAACTCTTTCTCTACAATGCGCTCACTGAATAGCATCGGATCGATCGGTTTACTCAGATAATAGCCTTGTACCGAATAACACCCGGCATCACGTAAAAAGTGCAGTTGCTGAGCCGTTTCAACACCTTCCGCCACCACCTTCAGCCCCAACGCTTTGGCCATCTCGATGGCAGCTACAATCAGCTGCTGATCACTGGCATCAATCGCCAGATCACGCACAAAGCTGCGGTCAATTTTAATGACATCAAACGGGAACATCTTCAGATAGGCCAGTGATGAATATCCTGTACCAAAGTCATCCATCGACAACATCACGCCCAATGCTTTCAGATCATCCAATACCTGTGCAGTACCGGAATCTTTTTTCACCAACAGTCCCTCTGTCAGCTCCAGTACCAGCGCCTGAGCCGGAAACCCGGTTTCATCCAATACGGACTTTAGCAGATGAATAAAGTCCTGATGGCGCAACTGACGCGGTGAGATATTTACCGCCAGATAAAAGTCCTTCAGGCCCTCATCAAGCCACTTGCGCCCCTGCGTGCAAGCCGTTTTCAGAATCCAGTGACCAATTTCTACAATGAGGCCGGTTTGTTCTGCCAATGGGATAAAGTTATCCGGACCGACAAAACCCAGCTCCTCGCTGCGCCAGCGTACCAGTACTTCAGCCCCCAACAAGCGCCGGTCATCAGAGCCAAAGATCGGCTGATAGTGGAGATAGAGTTCATGGTTCTGCAGTGCAGAGCGCAGATGTCGCTCCATCTCCACACGTACCGCCACATCTTCGTTCATGCTGGATTGATAGAAACCGTAGCTATTCCCACTGTTCTCCACCTTGCAGCGGTGCATGGCGATATCAGCATGCTGAAGCAGACTCACTTCATCGCGGCCATCATCAGGGTAGATGGCGATACCGACCGTTCCAGAGATATAGAAGCGGTGCTCCTCAATCTCGAATTCGTGTTCCAGTTCCTGCAATACCTGCTGCGCCATACGTGGCGCTTCGCTTTCGGCGTTCACTTCGTCCAGCAGCATAACAAACTCATCTGCACCGTATCGCGCCAGCGTATCGCCAATGCGGGTAACAGACAGCAAACGTTGGGCAACGGCGATCAGCAGTTGGTCACCCGCTTCGTGCCCCATACCGTCATTGATCTTTTTAAAATCATCCAGATCGATATACAGCACCGCGACATTTGTGTTGTTCTCTGCCGCATGTTCCAGTGAGCGCTTCAGACGTTCAGTAAATAACTGCTTATTGGGCAGATCGGTGAGTAGGTCAAACTGCGCCTGATAACGAATGGTGGCTTCTTGCTGTTTAAATTCGGTGATATCACGCAGGCAAGCCACACGTACCGACTCACCCTCCAGTTCACTATTCTTAGCGAACACCTCCATCGGGAACTCACGCCCATCTTTGCGCAGAGCCTGTACTTCGTAAGGCAGCTCCATTCCGGTGTGTACGTTATGAAAACCCACCGCGATACTTTCCGGTGCAAGCAGGTCCCACACTTCCATCGAGCCCAGTTCTTCACGGCTATAGCCAAACATACGTTCAACGACGGTATTTAGGTCAACGATTTTGCCTCGCCGATGGATCAGAATACCCTCGTTGGAAATATCACCAAGCTGATAAAGACGTGCTTCTGTTTTAACACGCTTGCGCTCTTCAGCCACTTGCAGCTTCAAGCTCTGGCGCCAGCGCAGAAACATCACCGCAAAGATTAAAGACAGCACACTAAACAGGGGAATGGTCAGCTCGGTCAGATTCTTGATCTGGTTGAATGCTGTTACCGGATACCCTTCGCGTAGATATAAGACCTGCCAGCCGTTTAAACGCTCTAATGGGGCCTTTTCCAGTACAAAATCACGCTCATTCACTTTGATACGCCCCGCACCATCGACTTGCTC
>JAGSHA010000476.1 GCA_023954795.1 Oceanospirillaceae bacterium
AGCGCGATAAGTCCAAGCTGGCAGCACAATACCCGTAACAACATCTCGCACCGCTCTCCTTAATCCATGTGCTTTCAGCGTAGCAAATATATGACTGAACGACGGGAATTGTCATACAAGCGTGCGCCAAGGCCTGTATAAGGCCACGCAGTGCATGTGAGGGTTACGCAGGGGGGCGTGACAGTGAAGGATATCTAGCACGGTTAGGTTGTTTGAATGATGAGCAGACCTTGAACGGCTTATTTCATACGTGTGTTTGAATGTGAGGTTTTTCGGTACGGTGTATTTTGCTAATTTTGCTTTGAACTTCTGAAATCGTGATGGTTATCACCATAAATGTGTTTTGAAAGCATGAGTTCTTGAATTGTTTTAGTTATTGCTTTAAAAGGGTTTGTCCTGATTTTATCTCAGTCTTTAAATTGTGTGTTTGTTTGAAAACGATCGGGTGATTGGTGGTGCCCTGGCGCCCTTTATCAGTCCTGGAAAACACGGGCTTCATAGATTGAGTCGCAGCTCTGGGCGATGGGCAAACTAAGCCCGTCATAAGCCTGTGCAATTGAGCGGTTTTCAGATGTTTTCTCGTATTCAGTTTGTCTTTGAGTTTCAGATCGAAACTCTCGCAATAATATGGAGTGTTGCAGAATGAAGTTTTCCAATCTCTCGGTGCGATACAAGCTATGGAGCCTCATTCTGTTGGCTGCCACGGCACTGATCGTCCTGACGGTGATGGCACTGGTCGAGATGCGGGCCTCTTTGTATAGCGAACGGGAGCTGCAATTGCAGGTACTGATCGACAGTGCCTACAGTGTGTTGGAGGAGCAGGAGACCCGCGTCAATAGCGGTCAGATCACGGCAGAAGAAGCACGCAACGAAGCGCGTGTCTTATTAGAAAATATGACCTACGGAGAAGAGGGGTACTTCTTCGTTGTCGATCGTTCAGCGACCATGGTGGTACATGGGGGCAATCGCGCGTTGGTTGGCAAAGATATGAGCCGGACCCGCACCAGCAGTGGCCAGCTACTGTTCAGTGATATGGCAGCGTTGATCGGTTCTGGAAAAAGTACGGCTCTGTTCCGTTATGACTGGCCTCATGCCGGTGAGACAGAGCCTCAACCGAAACTATCTTATGCCCGCGCATTTAACCCGTGGGGCTGGGTGATCGGCAGCGGCGTTTATATCGATGACCTGAACGAAACACTCAGTGATAACCTGATTCAGTTGGTGGTTCAGTTGGTGGTTGCGCTGGCGCTTATGGCGGGGGTTGCTGCTGTTATCGGGCGATCGATCATTGAGCCACTGGAACGGATTCACGATGTCATGGAACGCGTGGCGGGTGGCGACCTGCAGGTGCGTACCGAGGTGAACAGTCATGATGAATTTGGACGGGTAGGTGTGCGCATCGATTCTACGTTAGAGGTTTTTCAGGGACTTATTCGTGAGATCACCAATAGTACCAATCAACTGACCAGCAACGCTGAAGAACTGTCGAGCAGTGCTAAGGAAACCAGTGGTGCACTGGATCGACAGGCGCAGGAATCGGAGTTGCTGTCGGCCGCGATGACAGAGATGACGGCCAGTATCGAAGAGGTTGCGCGCAGTGCGGGTGAAACTTCCATGGCGATTGAGAATGCTGATCAGGAAGCTGATGATGGCAATCGTGATGTGGATAGCTCCATCGCTAAGATTCAGGAACTGGCGGCGGAAGTTGAGGAAGCTGCAGCGGTCATCAAAGATCTCGAAAAGGACACCGAGCAGATCAGCAACGTGCTGAATCATATTCAGAAAATATCAGATCAGACGAATCTGCTGGCGCTGAACGCGGCGATTGAAGCGGCGCGTGCGGGTGAGACCGGCCGTGGTTTTGCGGTTGTGGCAGATGAGGTACGTGAACTGGCGCGTCACTCGCGTGATTCCACCGAAGAGATTCAAAGCCTGAACGAGCGGCTGAGCAAAGCGGCGCGTAAAGCCGTGGATGTGATGGATCGGTCACGGCAGCGGGCAGAAGACAGTGTGAGTGCCGCCAAACATGCAGGTGACAAGTTAAGCCTGATCGTCACTGATATGAGCCGCGTGCGTGATATGGGTCTGCAAGTGGCTGCCGCGACTGAGCAGCAGAGTCTGGTGTCTGAAGAGATGAATGGTAATTTAATGACCATTACCAAAGGCGCTGAAACAACGGTGGAAGCTGCCAATACGGTCTCTGCCAGTGGGGAGCGTCTGAAGCATCTGGCGTCAAATCTGCAATCGGAAATCAGTCGCTTTCGTATCTGATCACCCACCTGATCGGGTATCCATCCATTCTGGGTTAGGCTTCGTTCAGTGACAGCCGTCGCTGGCGAAGCCGCCACATTCCGTTTACCTGCGCGCTTACGCGCTCCTAACGTGTCACCGACGTCCTGTCTTTGTATCTTTACATCTATTTACACCCCAGATATCTAACTGGTGCTATTCAGC
>JAGSHA010000454.1 GCA_023954795.1 Oceanospirillaceae bacterium
AAATTTCCAATCGGCTGACCAACATTCCTACTCGTACTCCTAGCGTGTGCTTCTAAGCGTTGAAGTATAGTTTTGCTGTTTTAAAACAGAATTTTTCGATAGGTCTATAAGTACTCTGCGTATGTTTCTCTCCATTATTTGTTTTTTACGATCCGTATTCCGAATATTCATATTTTTTAAGCATTCTATGTAAGAGTGATTTTCTTCGCATATTTTGATTATAAAAACAATGCCTTGCGTTTGGTTTTAGGTTGAAAAAGATAGATGAGATTTTCCCTGAACTGTAATTAATTGTAGTTATATGCGATTTGATAATTTTATCTTGGTCTACAATGAAGTAATTCTTGGTCAGAAGTCATTCAAACAGGACTTGAATCCAGTGTTACCAAGATGCTCCGATGAGAGGGAGGGTAGGCAGAAAAATATATTTTGGGTATCTGTCAGGTCCAGCTTCCAGCGGTGAGAGGCCGCCGAAATATACGGTAGGTCTAGTGGTGATTTGAACGGCAAGAGTAAATGTTAAACACATTTTGGATTGATATGTTGCGTTGCCCCCTGAGGTCAGGTTGTGGTTGCGATCAGTGACCGCTCAAGATCAGGGGATGTGAGTATTAAATAGATTGCCGATAGTCCCAACACCACTTAGGGAAGGTGCGAAAAAAGTTTAAAGGGACATTGTTGTATAAATGGCGTGAATTAATGTTTATGCCGGGATCGTTACTCAGTTGATCACGGTATAAAACTCGTGATGGGGTTGTTAGGAAATAGAAGCCTAATAGCCTTTGATGTATCTCGCGGAACAGTTCATGGGTGGTTATTTCGATGATTGAATCAAATCACTAACCGCTTATTTTTAAGGCTTAAACGGTCTTTGTAAATAGGAAACAGGGAGACTGTTGATTAAGGCAAGTGCTGTAGGTTTGGTACTTGCTTTGCTGTACTCAGCAGCCACAACAATTTGAAGTACGCACGAGAATAAAAAGGATCAGACATAGGGCCTCATCAGCAAGGCCTGGTCTGAGGGGGTGCCTCATGAAAGCAATTTGTTCGCAAATTGTATTTTTTGACCCTGCTCTTGGCGACACAAGGCAACTACTGCAGCACCTGCCTATCACGACAAAGGCAATTTCTCTTCATTCAGGCATGGACGCTATTGAGCAGATAACTGCACACTTGCGTCACCATCAAGGGCTTTCTGCACTGCACATCGTGACTCACGGTGTGCCGGGCCAGTTGCATTTCTGCAACGCGGTTCTTTCCGGACAGACAATCAATCACTATTGGGATCAGATTACGAGCTGGTCCGGCGCTATGGCGCCCGATGCTGACATACTGCTGTACGGCTGTGAAAGTGGTCAGGGACAGCCCGGTCGGCAGCTGATTGATGGACTGGCTTGTGCCAGTGGGTGCAATGTAGCGGCTTCGGCGATACCTGTTGGTCACCATACGCTCGGTGCTCAGTGGCAACTGTCAGAACGCGTGGGTTCGTTTACCACCCCGGTGTTTGCCTCCGCTGCGGTTCAGAATTCCTGGCACCATAGTCTGGGGGCGACGCTGAATGCCGCTGACTTGGCGGTGATTTCGTATAACTCTGATGGTGATGATACCTTCGCGCTGATAGCGCTGGCGAACATTCCCGGCTTATCGGTCATTCATATTACCGATAATGGCTATAAGATCAGTACCGATGATTACCGTACGACGGAAACTGAGGCCAGCTGGACAGTTGCGGCAGGTGGTTTGAGTGCGGGTACCATCATTCGTTTTACCAATGCCGGGATGACCGCGGCGCTGGTTGATCCTGCGCATGGTTCCATTACTGGGCATCTGGATCTGTTAGCTCAGGGTGATCAGCTCTTTATCTACCAGACAGATACCGATGCCTACGATGGCACCATCGAGCGACTGGACGGCAACGGTGGCACCGAAGCCGGTATTCTGTATGGCTTTAATGCCAATTTATCGATGACGTCTAGTGATGGCTGGCACGATGGGCCTGCGCCCCCTAGCGTTCTCAGCTCCAATGCGCCGGGCAACGCTACCATTCTGACAACATCGGATGGCAGTGGAAATGCCAGCACAGCCAACGCCAACGGTATGGTAACTGTTGCAATAACAGAGCTGGATAACTACCGATACGATGGCCCTACCGGGGCCACGGATCAGGCGGGTTGGCTGACCCGTATTCATACCAGCGACAGTAACTGGTTAGGCGACGATTCAACGGTCTATGACATGACGCAGGGATCGCTGGTCAGTGACTGGACCGTCAATATCACCAACGCCGCTCCGACCATCACACTGCCCTCGGCACCCACGGTGAATGAGGATGATACCAATGTCGCGATTGCCGACAATATCGATATCAGCGACACCGATGGTGATTACCAGAGCGTTACCCTAACAATCACCGGCGGCACGGCAACGCTTGTCACAACAACAGGCTTAAACGGGTTAACTGGCAATGGTTCAGCATCCATTACGTTTGGTGGTGCGCGCGATAATGTGAACACTGCACTGGACTCGCTGACGTTTACTCCAACGCCAGACCTGAGTGGCACGGGTGCCGGTAAGATCCAGATCCAGACCACAGACGTCAATGGCGGGTCTGACGATGAAACGCTGACGTTTGATATCACTGATGTGAATGATGAACCGACACTGACAGCAACAGGCAACGACCCGACGTTTAGTGGACCTGCCGCTGATCTGTTCAGTGGCGTTACTGCCGACACCGTTGAAAGTGGTCAGACGTTAGAAGAGCTGAAGATCACCGTCACCAATGTGGCTGATGGTG
>JAGSHA010000248.1 GCA_023954795.1 Oceanospirillaceae bacterium
AGCTTAGTGGTCAGATTATGCTGCGGCTCCCAAACAAGAGCGAGCCGGGGGTTCGCAGTGTTACCAAAGTCCTCAAAATGATCCCAGCGCATGCCCGCAGTAAAAGACCAATCATTATTTAGCTGCCACTGATCCTGTGCTGAAACGAAGTAAGAACTGCGTCGATGGTCCTGAAGGTAGATATCAGGAGTTCCAGTAACATTTGTGAGATTTCCATCCACAGGAGATGACAAACCGTCTATGACGCCAGGCCCATAGTTTTTGTATTCTTCAGCCTCAATTTTGCTCTCGGACCAACCTGCAGCAAATCTGATAGAGTGATCACTGAATCCACTATATAGCGCAGCAAATTCTGCGTCATAGTTCATCGAGACTGCGCGCGGATTTCCTATATATCCGTCAGGGAATGAAACTAACCCAACTACGGGTGTTGAGAACGCATTCCCATCCATACCAATAGGTAGCACAGAGCCTGCTGGGAACAAATACAGAAGGGAATCACTTTTGCTTCGCTGGTAGGACAGATCAGCAGCGATCTTCAGATCATCACTTAAATCTGTGTCATAGCTTAGATGTGTCAAGAACTGGGTAGCGTCCTGAGATCCTTTCTTATCTAACGCTTTTGCGGCTCCCTGGCCTAACCCGCCACCATCTTGTTTCCAATACCAATTCTGCAATGTCCAATTGCCGGCGCTTAGATCGAAATGGACATTGGTGACATCATAATGCGTGCTTAACGCCCCTGGCGCCAAAGATGCATCGGTACCGAACATTTCATCCAGAGCCGTCTGCTGATCCTTTGTCACAACACGGCCATCATCTCCATCCGAACTCTGATGCTCCAGTGCAAAAGATACCGCCAGCGTCTCTAGTTGAATTCCCTTACGAACCCAGAAGTCTCGACTATTAAAGCTGCCAGAACGGACTCCGACCGTACCACTTTCGTTTTCATCCGCCGTTTTAGTAATGATGTTGATCACACCGCTAAATGCATCTGCACCATATACAGCAGACCCTGGACCACGAATCACTTCGATACGACTGATGTTGCTCAGCGGCATCTGAAATGTAAGCGGCAACCCCCCATTCGTATAATCCTTAACCACAGCGCCGTTCATCAACACCAATATTTGAGGATTAAATCCTGTCTGAATCCCTCGTACGGAATACACGGGATCAAGTCGACTTAGGTCCGACGGCATCACGTGCAAACCCGGGATGCGTTCCAAAACCTCGTCGAGGTGGGTGGCCCCCATCGCTTCAATCTGTTTACTCGAAATTACACTCGCAACAGAGGGCGCTTTACTGATCGGCGTACTCGTACCTGTCGCAATGCTAACAAGCTCATCCTGACCGTAGAAATCTGCAAACTCATCGCCATCCGTGAACTGATTATTACCGTCAGCCATCACTGCTGCGGTCCAGATAGTTGTGGTCAGAGCTAGAAAAGACAACTTTTTATGCATCATAATTTTTCCAGATCTGTACTACTTAGTTTCTTGGAGAGCAGAGCCTCTGATGCCTGAACAACAGTTTCTGCAGGGGCTACCAGCGGCAACCTGAAAATAAATGTGGTGCCTTGTCCGGTTTCACTGAACACGTCCAGCGTGCCACCCATCATCTCCGTAAAATGCTTGGAAATTGCCAACCCTAATCCCGTGCCGCCATATTTCCGTTTTACACTGCCATCGATTTGCCTGAATTTATCGAAGATCAGCCCTTGCTGTTCCTTCGGGATACCGATGCCTGTATCTGATACCTGCCAGATAACAAATCCTTCTTCCACAGAGGCAGACAGCAATACGGTGCCCTGTTCTGTGAATTTACATGCATTGGAAAGCAGATTTAGAAGCACCTGCTGAGCCTTCTCTGTATCAACCTGTAGCGAGTAATCTTCTGCGGGCAGATAGACTTTGAACGCATTCTGACGCTTCGAAGCCAACGGTCGGATGACCGCCTCGGTTTCCTGTGTCAGCGTATGTAAGCTGATCTCTTGTGGCATCAGCTCCATCTTGCCCGACTCACACTTTGCCAGATCCAAAATCATATTGATCAACGCCAACAACCGGGTCGAAGCGCGCATCGCTTCGCGCAGATCTTCCACCGGTTCGTCCATCGCTTCATCTTCGAGCTCTTCGATCACCAGCTCGATATATCCCATCGTTGCCTGCAAGGGTGTACGCAATTCATGGCTGATATTGGCCAAAAACTCAGACTGAGTGCGCACAGCAACTAACGCCGTATCCCGGGCATGCGTAAGCTCTTTGGTCCGGATAGCCACTTCAGTTTCCAATCCGCTGTTGAGCTGCACCAGCTTATCTTCCTGCTGCTCCAATACCTTCATCATGGCGTTATAACTTTCCGCCATCTGACGTACTTCCATCGGACCTTCGACATTCGCGTAGTTGTGCTCTCCCGAAGTTCGCGCCTCATTCATGCTCTGCGACAAATTCAGTAGTGGACGGGTAATACGTTTCAGACCCACACTTTGCAGCCATACGAGCAAGATCGCGAAGCCAAGACCAATCATCAGGTTATAGCTGAACAGATTGGTCGTCAGGACCTGCAACGAATCCTTGGATACATTAAGCATCACGTATCCCATCAACTCTTCCTGGCTACCACTGAGTTCAAACTCATCGTAACCATCCTGCTCTTCGCGCAGAAAGACCGGGGCCGTAATGACCCAATAATCGCTATTGTCTGCAGCTAACAAGGGGGCTGGATGTGCAAACCAGTCCTGCAACTGGTCTGCGTCCCAAGAAATGTCACCGCGCTGCTGCAGCAGAGACATCCGCTCAGTAAAAATCGCCACACCAGACACATCGTTAAACGCCATCGCCTGATCCAGCGCCTGATCTGCATTCTCTTTGCTCTCTGTGATCAACGAGAGCAAACTCTGATGTGCCAAGTTCCCTGCGATCTGCAAGGAATGATGCTCAAGTACCTGACGCGACTGGTTCACAGCGATCCATGCAGCCACAATCGAGCTGGTCAGCGACAGCAGGGCAATCGACACCACCAGAAACGTGAGTAACTGTTTTCGCAGACTATTTTGATTACCAACAAAAAGCACGGTCACTACCTAAACATCAAGGTTGAGGAAACGTTCGGTAAAAAGAGCGGGTCAACGCAGGGCTATACTCCAGTCCTAAGTGCACAGCGGTACGCAGGTTAACCCCCAAATTCAGCGAGCGGGACGGCTCCACACCGGGTACAGCCTTGCCACTAAACAGTTCTTTTACCATCTCAGCCAGACGCACACCTGACTGCTGATTATTCGGATAAATAGAAAACAACGAACCACGCTTCACGTGGGACGGTTTACTTGAAAACATCACCAGACGGCGGTCCCAGGCTTCACGCAGGAGCATCGGTAAAATTACGGTCTCGTTGGCGGTCACTTTGTCCAGTGGCAGCCAAATTGCGTCGGTGCCGTTACGTGCGCCGCCCAGTATCTCTTCGTATTTCCTGACTGCATCAGAGAGCGTATCGACTTCGTAAGCCCAAAGCTCCAACCCCTTCTTCTTCGCCGAGACCTTGGCTAATTCCACCATCCAGTGAGATTTAGTGGTGTATAGAACAAACACACGTTTAGTTGCTGGAGAGAGAACTTTTAATTGACTGAGAAGGTTATCGGGATCGGTAATCAGACTGACACCGGAAAGTGTGCCATTGGGCGTTAGAGGCAGTGCACCGCTGACAAACGGATAATGGCCATTAATATCATTGATCAGCGAATATCCCCGTCTTCCCAACGTAATCACCATATCGACTTGATCACGATCGAGCTGGGACAACACTTGTTCACGGTTATAACGTGTTTCTAATGGATATCGGATCAGACGGTCGGCATGACGTTCATCAATACCATCAACAATCTGATCAAAGACTTGTTTATACGGAGGGGGGGCTTCTGGATACAGCACAGCGAGTGTAGCGGCCGGTAACGGCGCAACAAGCATCGGCAAGCAGATGAGCAAACCAAACAACAGCTTCAGGTCAAGCCATCGCTCTGGTTGTAAAATCCTTTTTAAATCAGCCATACAGCGGCAAGTTACCTAAATACAGAGATTATTGAATGATCGATAGTTTAAATGTATCCGCAGAAGTATAACGCATGCGAAACATTTTGCTGAAAACCTCTGAAGATCGACCCAGTGCAGCAAGGGGTAAAGACGACACGCCGACACCCTTATTAAACTAGTTAATAACATATCATTTCGACACGCAGATTTCCCTTACTTATACGGCGAACCTATCGATATCCAACAAGAGAACGCCTATAAGAGGATTTCGTATAAGACACTACAAAAAGTATATTGTCACAATTGACAAAAAACAGCATGACAATATAAACTGTCACAAATGACAACATAATTGCCGAGTAAATATATGGGACGCCCAAGTAAAAAAGAGGAACGCACCGAAGAGATTTTGTTGGCCTTCCAGCGCTGCGTGTCTCGCTTTGGATTGGAAGGCAGCACATTGGAGCGCATTGCGGAAGAAGCCGGACTCAAGCGCAGCCTCGTTCGTCATTTTGTTGGAAATCGAGACGAATTGGTGGCGATGCTGGCAGACCGGGTGATCGACCAATCCAATGTCCAATGGGACGAATTTCTCGCCTATATGCCGCCACAGCACGGCTGTGACTATCTGCTGAACGGCCTGTTCAACGAGCATCACAGTGATCCTGCTTTCGTGATGGTGATCGAATCTCTGATCTTTGCCGCCGGACGAGATGCCGTACTACAGAAAAAAATGAAAAACTGGATGCAGCATTTCTCAGCAACAGTCACCGAGATTCTCAGGCACTATTATCCGCAAGCCAGCGAGCAAGACCTGGCCGCAGTCTCATTCGGTCTGGTATCGCTCTATTTTAATCTGGACTCACTTTCGCCACTGGCGATGACTGATATCTATCGTGTACCTGCGCGCCAGGCCGCTGAGCAGCTTGTTCGCTCACTGAAATCTTCTCAAGAGGCGATCGAATGATGAGCTGGACCGTAATACTCGGAATCGTCCTATTACTCTGGGTGACATACGACTTGTTCTCTGGGAAAACCTGGTTGCACCGAGAGTTCCGCCGTAGCGAAGAGCCTTTTGCTTACTGGAGCACCCTTCTGCTCTGGCTGCTCGTCGCACTGTCCTGCTTTTATTGGGAGACCTGAAAACATGTCATTACCAAAACGCAATTTAGGCCTGCGTATCCTCTATGGCATCTCCATGCTGGGCATGTTTGGCTTCCTTTTTTGGCAATCGCTACCGCTTGATGCGAACGGCAACCCACT
>JAGSHA010000437.1 GCA_023954795.1 Oceanospirillaceae bacterium
CACCAGATCATCCCGTAGATAACCTTGCGGGCGCATGTCGTCGCGCAGTTCATCACCGACCATCGGCAGATCCTCGTCACTGCCTTCCAGATGGGTATCAATCGGCGCGTAGAGCAACATGGTTGCGCCCTCACCCGAACCGTTCAGTTCGCCCACCGCATTCCCGCTAAGGTCGTTCACCGGCTGATATTTCGCATTGAGCCCCATGCCAGCCATGTACTGGCTCATAAACTCGCTGGCTTCCTTCTCTGCGCCGGTTGGACTGTGGATATTGACCAGATCCAGATTCAGCTGGCGCAGACGTTCTTTGTCGACGCAGGCACAGGCTTTGTCGTACCACGCCTGCTGTTGAGGCGTCAGTTGATGCTTAGGATTCATAATGGCTCCTTATTGTTATTCTGCCGTCGCGGGCTTCGCCCACGGAAAAAGGGAGTGTGAAATCGTTGTTGTGATCAGGTCCGCGTCAGTGTCTGTAGCTTGTCCGCGAAATCGATCAATGCATGGTCCTCGCCCAACGGCGCAATTAACTGGATGCCCAGCGGCAAACCGTTCCCACCTTGGGCAATCGGAAACGTGATCGCAGGCAACCCCAGCAAGGTCCAGATACGGTTGAACAGCGGATCTCCGGTACCATCAACCCGTTTGGGCGCGGTACCGACAGTGGCAGGGGTAATGATGAAATCTGCATCCCGGAACAGCTGCTGCAGCTTGTGTGCACAGCGTGCTTTCAGGTTGTGTGCAGCGGCCTCTTCGGCGTTGTTGACCTGCATGCCTTGCTCAATCAGCGCCACCAACGGAGCACTAAGCTGGTCCTGTTGCTGCTCATAATGGGTGTGTAATGCACGACTCGCTTCGACCCCCATAATCTGTTGCTGGGCGGTTAACAGTGCCGCGAAGTCCGGTCCCATCTCGTAGTGTTCCAGGTCCGCACCCGCTTGCTCGCAGTCGGCCACAAACTGTTCGAACGCGGCGTGCATCTCGTCATCACCCTGCAACCAGAACGGCGTTTTGCACACCAGAATTTTCGGATTCTTCACGGCGTTGGCGATAGGAAGGTGCGGAGCTAATGCGGTCAGAATCAGACGCTGATCACCAATCGTGCGGGAAAAAGTTCCCAACGTATCCAGCGTGGGACAGAGTGGAAAGGTGCCTGCCGTGGGTAATACCCCATAACTCGGCTTGAGTCCTACCACGCCGTTAAACGCCGCCGGACGAATCACCGATCCGGCAGTTTGGGTGCCAACCGCAAACGGCACCTGACCATCCGCCACTGCGGCAGCGGAGCCACTAGAGGAACCACCCGGGCTGTAATCAGGGTTGTGGGGGTTCATCGTAGGACCGGCGGTAAAACAGGCAAATTCGGTGCTAACCGTTTTTCCCATCACATAAGCACCCGCCTTTTTAAGTGCGGTCACAATCGCGGCATCGCTGGCGGGATGATGGTTTTTATAAATCGGGGAGCCGTAGGTCGTCAGCATCCCTTCGGTATCGATCAGATCCTTCACCGCCACCGGGATTCCCTGTAACGGTGAATGCCGTAAGCCCTGCCGAATCTCTTCGTCAGCCTGCTGGGCACGCTGGCGTGCTTGCGCCGGGTCCAACCAGCTCCAGGCCTGAACGTGTTCATCGCGTGCTGCTACTCGTGCCAGCAATTGCTCCATTATCTCGTCCGCTGACATTCGACCAGAGGCAAGTGCCACTGACGTTTGTGCTACGGACATAAAGCATGACCCATCTTTCATTGATTTAATCTCTATTGAATTTTTATAGTTATTAGATAGTGATTAATTAATAATTACAGGCAAGTCAAGCGCTTTATATATTTGTCCTCACTGCAATCAGCTGCTTTTGCCCGCTGAAACAGGCTCCAAATATGATCTAAGTCATTGTCCAAACTAGACAAAGGCACTGCTTCTGTTCTCAAAAAGCGAGAAATAACCTTTCTTGAAAGCCCAAGCAGGCGCTATCTCATTGCCATAATTATTAATTAAGCAGTTGACATCAATTTTGTTCGTAATGATACTAAATGGACTTTCCATAGACTTTCAATCTATGAGAGAGAAAAATTGCCAAGGTGATCTATTGGCTCTTATAGACCAAAGAACACCGCCTTAGAACAAAAACAAAAAAGGTGAAAAATGGTAGCCGCTCTCAACAAGCTGACACGCCTGGGTGTTGGCGTCAGCCCATGGCTGGTCATTGCCGCATTGCTCTACGTTGGACTCTTTGTAAAACCAGAGCCCGTGGGCAGTACGGTTATTCCTACCGCTATCGAAGCACGCGACCGTTTCTACGGTCTGGTTAATCCTGAGCCTCAGGTTCTTTGGGCCGTGGCTGCTGACGGGAAGATCGTCCGCAGCGATGACGCGGGTCAGAGCTGGCAGGTACAGGACAGTGGCACGAACGTTCACCTGCAGGACATTGCTGCATGGGATAGCCAGAAGGCGATCATCGTTGGTAATACCGGCGTGGCGATGTACACCGAAAACGGTGGCCAGAGCTGGTGGCAGGCTGATGCGCCCCGTAATGATGTCGTCAACAAGCTGTTGGACGTGAAAGTGTTTGCCAACGGTGAAGCCTGGGCGGTGGGGTCCTTTGGCACCATTATCGTGTCCCACGACTACGGCAAAAGCTGGAAGTACGCGCTGGAACCCGACGACTTTATCCTCAATGAAATCACCGAACGCAAAGACGGCGCACTGGTTGCCGTGGGCGAGTTCGGCACCATTCTACTCTCCGAAGATCGCGGCGAGAGCTGGAAAACCATCCCATCAACCGTTGAAAGCAGCCTCATGACGGTGGACTTTGTGGATGCCCAAACCGGTATCGCCGCAGGGTTAGACGGCATTCTGCTGAAAACCTCCGACGGCGGTCACAGCTGGCAGCGTATCGGCAATCAGTTTGCCAATCTGCCAGAAGCCAAAGCCGCGCCGGGCGTACCGAATGCCAGCAGTTGGCAGGACGTCACCACCGAGCACATCTTCACTTTGCGCTGGCATCCCCTGCAGGAACGTTGGTACGGCGC
>JAGSHA010000497.1 GCA_023954795.1 Oceanospirillaceae bacterium
GAGCTTCTAACCGAAGTGATAGAGGTATTACACCAGGATCTGCAAACCTCATTCGGATTACCAAATCCCCATATCCTGGTTGCCGGGCTCAATCCACATGCTGGCGAAGGCGGCCATCTGGGTATGGAGGAGATCAACGTGATCGAACCTGTGCTGGAGAAACTGCGCGCAAGAGGCATGAACCTGTCCGGACCACTGCCTGCAGATACCCTCTTTACCGAAAAGTATCTGGCGACAGCCGATGCAGCTCTGGCCATGTATCACGATCAGGGCCTGCCGGTATTGAAATACAAAGGCTTTGGCCGCGCGGTTAATGTTACACTTGGCATGCCGATTATCCGCACATCGGTTGATCACGGCACAGCGCTGGATCTGGCTGGCTCCGGTCAGGCAGATAGTGGCAGCCTGCTAACAGCAATCGACTATGCTGCCGAGATGGCAGCACACCGTCAATCTAAGTACTGATTCTAATGAGCAAAAAACCTGCAATGCATAAAGCCCGCAAACGCTTCGGGCAAAACTTCCTGCATGATCACGGTGTTATCCGCCGGATCATTCGTTCTATTGCTCCGCACGAGTCAGACCACCTTGTCGAAATCGGTCCCGGTTTAGGCGCACTGACCGAAGAGCTTCTCGCAGAAGCCGGGGCGCTGGACGCGATTGAGCTGGACCGTGACCTGCCGCCGATTCTGCGCACAAAGTTCTTTAACTACGGTGACAAGTTTCGTATTTTTGAAACGGACGCGATGAAATTTGACTTCGCCACACTGTGCGAAGATGAGCGTCCGCTGCGCATCGTGGGCAACCTGCCCTACAACATCTCCACACAACTGATCTTCCACCTGCTGACTCATGCAGGTCGTGTTCAGGATATGCATTTTATGCTGCAGAAAGAGGTTGTGGATCGTATGGCAGCAGGTGCCGGTGAGAACAACTATGGCCGCCTGGGCATCATGACCCAATACTACTGTCAGGTTGAGCCGCTTTTTGTAGTTCCGCCAGGCGCGTTTAATCCTGCACCGAAGGTGGATTCGGCTATCATTCGCCTGACACCTTATGAGACACTTCCATTTGAAGCGCAGGACGTACCCACGCTGCAGAATGTAGTCCGCACAGCCTTTACCATGCGCCGCAAGACGCTGCGTAACAACATGAAAGGCTTAGTCAGCGCTGACACGCTGGAAACACTAGAGATCGATCCTGGTCTGCGTCCAGAACGTATTACACTGGAACAGTTTGTTCGTATCAGTGATTATATCTACCAACAAAAGAATCAAAACGGTTAAGCACAGTCTATGCAGATCGAGAACCCGGAAGAGAACATAAACATCAAGGTAGAAACCAACTACCTGTCTGATCAATCCGATCCAGACAGCAAGCGGTATGTTTTCTCTTACCACATTACAATTACCAATCACCTCGACCAGCCCGTGCAACTGTTAAGTCGCCGCTGGCTGATCATTGATGGTAACGAACATTCTCAGGAAGTCGAAGGTGAAGGTGTCGTGGGTGAACAACCCCTGATCGCGCCGGAGGATAGCTACAGCTATACCAGCGGTACCGTGCTGGCCACCAGCGTAGGCAGCATGCAGGGACATTATGAGATGCGCGGTGATGATGGCATCACGTTTAACGCCCCGATCTCCCCGTTTACTCTTGCGACCCCGAACGCCCTGCACTAACTCCGCAATATGATGAGGCCGACCATCCCGGTCTCATCAATCATCTTCTAAGCCCCCGCCTCAGACCCAGATACAGGAGATTTCACCAGTAATGTCGACCTACGCATTGGGTGATATTCAAGGCTGCTTCGATCAACTACTGCAGCTCTTAGAACGCATTGAATTCAGCGAAAACGATTGTCTTTGGATTGCCGGTGATCTGGTTAATCGCGGACCAAAGTCGTTAGAAACGCTGCGTTTTCTGAAATCGCTGGGCAGTCAGGTTCGGATCGTACTGGGCAATCATGACCTGC
>JAGSHA010000391.1 GCA_023954795.1 Oceanospirillaceae bacterium
CTTCTGCTGGATGTACTGCCAGCTGAAGAGATCGGAAGAGCACACCTCTGGAGTTCAGAGGTGTGCTCTTCCGATCTCTTCAGCTGGCAGTACATCCAGCAGTGAGGTTGCGGTCCCGCCCAAGCCTTGAGGATACTGCTCAGATGTGAGCACCGGTACACTCAGGTGGTTAGCAATTTCAGCCAGCCAGCGTGTATTTTCGACAACCGCGTCACCTTCATGAATGGCTGGCAGCAGTTTTTCCTGCAGGTCGACAACCAGCAGGCAGGATTTATTGGGTTGGATCAGCATCGTATATCTCCCTCTGAATGTTGCTCAGGATAACGTCCGGTCAGTCAACTGGCTATGCTTGTGGCTGATCTTTTTTATGCAGGAATATCCGATAGCTAAATAGCGTCAGGATACCCATAATGCTAATTGCCACCGTCATCACCAGCGGCGTGTCGTTATACATATGACCCACAATGATACCAACCGTTGCTGCACACACCGCTTGTAAGAATCCCAGTAGGGAGGAGGCGGTGCCCGCAATATCGGAAAACGGTGCCAGTGCGCCGCCCATCGATAGTGGCATCACAATGCCAACGCCAACCATAAAGAGCACCTGCATCGCGATCAGCCATGCCAGCGTATCTTTTTCCAGCAATGAAGGAATCGCCATGGCAATGCCGGCGACAGCCGCAGTGCAGGCGCCCTGCATCAGCATCTTACGTTGCCCTACGTAAACACTGAAGCGCTGAACCAGTTGCGTGCCGATCACGTATCCACACACGACCAGTGCAAAGTAGAGTCCGAAGTGTTCTTCAGCGACGCCAAAAAAGTTAATCAATACAAAGGAGGATGCGGACAGGAAGCAGAACAGACCCGAATAGACAAAGCTGCAGCTTAGGGTATAGCCGATATATTCACGATGCTTCAGCAGACGTTTATAGGAGGTCATGACCGTTGTCAGGTTAAACGGTTTCTTGTATTCCTCTTTCAGACTCTCCTGTACCTTCAGTCCGTAGACGGCCATCAGTACAAAGCCGAAAAAGGCGAGAAAGAGGAAAATGGCCGGCCAATCAAACCAGATGATCAAGCCGCCGCCAAATACGGGTGCAATGGCGGGCGCCAATGCCATGATGGTGCCAATCAGCGCCAATACAGGTGCCGCTTTTTCGGGTCCGTGTATATCTCTTACCATCGTGCGGCCCAATACCGGGCCACCGCACGCACCTAATGCTTGAACAAAACGATAGACCATCAGCTGTTCCACGGTTTCGGCCATCGCGCAGCCAATGGATGCGAAAGAGAAAATGGCCAGACCTGCCAGCATAATCGGCTTGCGCCCGAAACGGTCTGCAAGAGGGCCGTACAAAAGCTGAGCGACTGCAAAACCTGCAAAGAACACTGACAACGTCAGCTGCATCTGATCAACGCTGGTATTCAGGTCGTCGGTCATGCGGGGCAGGGCAGGTAGATACATGTCCGTGGACAGAGGTCCCAGCGCTACGGCTGCGGCCAGTGTCAGTATGGTGGCGATGGATTGCGGTGAGAACATGATCGCTCCAATATCAGGCGGGAAAAATGGCTGACAGGTTATACCACTGTTTAAACAAAAAAAGCAGGCTCAAATGGCCTGCTATTAAAGTGCAAAGAAACTGATCTGGCTCAGAATGACGCCTCGACGCCATTCTGATCATTATTACTCGGTGTCAGGAACGGTCAGGCCCAAGCGGGTCAGTACGTCATTGACCAAACCTTCCCATTCATTCAGGCGCTGATCATTGGTTTTGGTGATCAGGCCATAGGCGCGAAAACGGTCGTTGTGCTGAGAATCGGAACGACCAAAGGTTGCTGCTACTTTCGGATACCAGAACTCAACAGCGACCTGTGCTGCATCGGTGCCATTACGATCGATCAGATCCTGCAGGCCTCGCTCACCCAGTTCCGCATGACGGGATTCACCTTCAGCTACAGCGCGCATCGCTTCGGCCAGTGGGGCATAGGATGCGTTGCGCAGTTCTTTCAGCTGGATGCCTGATGCGGCAGCCATCAACGCGTTCATGACTAGTGCATCTGTCCAGCCCTGTAGCGGATAGTGGAATACATTCAGGCGCTTGTCACCGCCAATACGGCGATTACCCAGATCCAGATAGCGGCTCAGGCGGGCTTCCCAGGCATGGGAGGCAACATAGAGGCGGTTGTCGACACCAAACTCTTTCAGCAACGTCAGTACTTTTTCAGCATGGTCAAACTTATCTGCAACGATCTGCGCAGCAACCTGACGTTCACGCAGCCCCGGGCCTTCGTTGATCTGTTCTGCGAAACCTGCAGCACCAGACAGTTCGGAATCCACGAAGACCACCATCAGGCGCATCAGTTCAGCACGGTATCCAGAAGAGATCTCTTCACCCGCCTGAATCTTTTCACCGTTAGCGATGCGTTCGATTAGTTTTTTATCATCCATTGCCATAAGAAAAGCCTCACTCTTTTTGAGGGTGTAGCGCGTATGCGGTTGCGCGCCTATGTCATTATTTTTTTGGACCATGATTGCTCTGACTGTGAGCCTAATCCGGGCTGTATGTGTGCTTGCTACACAGATCCGGTGTTCAGACAATCGTTCAGTCAAAGCAATAACCTGTCATAACGCAAGGTTAACCCAAAAACCAAAAGAGATACAAGAATATTAATTGATAATAAACTTTTCGTATCATAAAGTTTGGTGTATCGTTTGGATTATTGGCATTAATAGAAGCCCATAGATTAAGCAGAATAAAAGGGTAGGCGAGGGTTTATGACAGATATCGCGATTCTGGTAGGTACTGAATCAGGCAATGCACAAATGGTGGCTGACGCACTGCAAGAGGTGCTGGAAGAAGCACATGAGGTCGCGCTGCACGAAGAGCCAGACTATGACGAGCTGGATTTTTCCAGCCGCGATGTGCTGATCATCAGCTGTTCAACACATGGAGATGGTGAGCTGCCAGATAACATCATTCCGCTATGTGATGCATTGAAGGAACAGAAGCCGGATCTGTCTCACATTCGTTACGGCATCGTTGCGCTGGGTGATCAAACCTATCACCAGACATTTTGTCAGGCCGGCAAAGATGTGGATGCGTTGTTAGCCAGCTTAGGTGCGATACGTGTTGGTGAGCGTTTTGAAGTGGATGCCTGCACTCAGCCGCTGCCTGATGAAGATGCGCGTGATTGGGTACGTGACTGGGCAGAACAGCTTTAATAGCTATCGCCGCATAATTTAAGACGGAAGATACGTCGAAACCGAATATCAAAAGGCTACGCCCATTAGGTGTGGCCTTTTCTGTACCTGATACCCCGAAAATGGTGTATCAAACGAAACGCGTGTCGAAACATACATTGCTTATAAATCGTATTCCGCAATAATGCGAAAGCGCGTTACATCATCAGAACAATAACAAGTAGCTATTATCAACCGGTTGTCGGTTTGTGATGCAGCAGAACCGGCACAGAGTGGGATTTATTATGAGCCAGAACCTGTTTGAGAAACACCAGGACACCCTGAAGGGTGCATTGAACGCCATTCACTCACGTGATTACTTCAGCCCTTA
>JAGSHA010000336.1 GCA_023954795.1 Oceanospirillaceae bacterium
CCAGCTGAATATCACCGGGGCCGGTGCCTACTACAAATAATCGCCTCTTTGGGTTCTCTGATAATTCATTCATTCGGAAATGCTTTAAGCCTTCTGTGGCAGGATAAATCCTGCCCTACAAACACATCTTGCTCCCATGCTCCCGCGTAGGAACCAGAAGTTCACGCGGGGACACCCTCGACCCTCGTTCCCACGCTCCCGCGTGGGAATGCATACAACACTCGTCATTTACGACCCAGCCAACCGGATACTGCCGTATGGGTTCCCACGGAGGACCGTGGGAACCAGAAGTTTACGCAGCCCTCGTTCCCATGCTCTCGCGTGGGAATGGATACAGTGCCGACGTCACGCCGGATAACTGCGCGCAATCGCACAGGTTGCCTTACGGGTTTTCTGTTTGTTCAGCAGCAGCTCTGGCGCTTGGCCAGTCGCCTGCTGGGCGGCATACAGCGCAGCAGATTCCGCCACGCCGTACACTCCCACCGTGTTAAATACATATTCGGAGCGAGTACTAAGCAAGCCATCCATCGTGCCAAGCTGCTGGGCATCCCAGGTCTGGTAGGGCTTACCCAGCTTCCGCGCCAGTTCGATCAGCCCCACTTCATCCGCTTTAATATCGATGCTGTTGAGGTTCTGGATATGATCCAGCGTTAAACCCGCGTCACTCAGGCACTGCTCCAGCAAACGTTCTAACTCTTCGACCGGACAGTGGCGCTCACAGCCCATGCCCACGCTGTATACCGGCTGCAGGTATGGCTTTGCGGTAGTGATTACCGCCTGTGCTGATAACTTCTCAGCAACCTGAGCCGCCCAGTCGTTGGCACCACCTTCATGACCGGATAGCAGCGGGATCACGTATTGCCCCAGCTCATCAAGGACCAGCACAGGCGGGTCCTGATATTTATCCTGAATAACGGGGGCCAGCGTCCGCATCACAATGCCGGTGGCGCAGATAAAGATCAGCGGCTCACCCTTACGAAATGCCTGCTGCACCGATTCAGCAAACGGTTTAGGTTTAAACCAGACCTCGCTGTCCTCGATCTCGGTGTTCAACCGCAATGCAAGTCGGTGACCCGCATCGGTGAGCGCAATAATCTTGCTCATCGGCTGTTGCGCTCCTGCCGGGTGATCACAAACAACGAAAAGTACGGACCGGCTTCATCTGCTAATGCCGAGATCGAAGATTCCACCCGCTGATTCTCTCGCCCGATATATTCCAGATAACGCGCATCCTGATTTCGACCTGTTTCCGCCAGCAACGCCAGAATCCGTGGACGGGCTTGTCCAGCCTTCATAATCACCACGGAGTCGTGTTGTTGTAGTGCTGTGCGGATCTGTTCATCACTGTGACGACCACTTACCACCACGAAAGACTCTTTCAACATGGTCAGCGGTGCTTTGAGTGCAGCGGATGCGGCATGTACCGAGGAGATGCCCGGTACAACCTGACATTCAAACTCGGACTGCAAACGTTCAAGCAGGTAAGCAAAGGAGCCAAAAAACAGCGGATCACCTTCACAGAGAAAGACCACATCGTGGCCTGAATTCAGCTGTTGGCGAATCTGTTCTGCGCCTTCGTCATAGGCTTGATTCGCCAGACGCCGGTCGGTCGACATCGGCATATTGATAGCAATCTCAATCTGCTCGGCCTGAACATCATCAAAGGCTTCACAAGCAATAGCGCGCGCCTGACTCTCCCCGCTGTCGTTCGCCAGATAGGACACAACCGCCGCGTTCTGAATCAGCCGTAACGCTTTCAGGGTCATCAGTTCAGGATCACCCGGCCCGACGCCAACGCCGTAGAAACAGCCTTTATTCATAAACACGTTCCTCATTGATCGCCGTTTTACGGAAACGAAATAGCGTGACGGGTAACGAAGGACGATAAAACAGCTGGCCTGCTAACTGATCCCCCCGGCTCACCATGATCTGTGTTGTCTGAGAATAGGCATCGCCGCGTTGCATCCGGGCTTCATAAAATGCCAGCAAAGACTGTTTGGTGGTTTCAGTCACGGCACTCGCCACCAAAACACCGCCGTCGGGTAACTGCGCCCAAACCTGATCAAGCAAACGCTCTAATTCACCGCCACTGCCACCGATAAACACCTTGTCCGGATTCGGCAGATCACTAAGAGCGCAGGGGGCACGCCCCTCAATCACATTTAAATTGCTCACCACACCAAAGCGATCACGGTTTTGCTGTAAGCACTGCAGTCGGTCCGGGTGATGTTCAACCGCATAAATCTGGCTATCCGGGTTCCAGTAGCTCAGCTCAACCGCCACGCCACCACAACCGGCACCGATATCCCACACCTGATCACCCTTAGAAACCTGCATCAGCGACAGAATCGCCAAACGTACTTCGCGCTTGGTCAGCATCCCTTTGCCATCAGCTTTATCCGTCACAAAGCGCTCATCAGGAATCCCCGGGAATTCAGGCAGAATACCGCCCTCGCCCCGAACCTGAATCACCGTGACATGCAGAGGATCAAATACCCGGTCACTGTCCGCCAATAGATCGGCCGAATAACCGGTGACTTTTTCGTGGCGGTAGCCCAGCGCTTCACACACCGTCAGTTCTGACTCGGCAAACCCGGCCGCAATACACTCCTGTGCCAGGATCTGTGGCGTGCTATGTTTATCGGTCAAAATCACCAAGGTGCGATTCCGCTTCAGCTGAGTGCGAATTTTCTCCAACGGCCGTCCGTGCAGGCTTAGCACCTCAACATCCTGCAGTGATAACGCCAAACGATGACACGCCGCCTGAATGCTGGACACCGCCGGATAGAAACTCAGTTGATCTGCGTGGAAGCGGCGACTAAACCAGCGTCCGATGCCGTAATACAGCGGATCACCCGACGCCAGCACAACCACCGAGGGAGTACTTTCTGCTGCCCACTGCTCCAGCTTCGTTTCCAACTCCAACAGTGGAGGCAGGTGTAATGTCTGCTGTTCACCGATCAGATCGGCGACCACCTTTAACTGGCGTTCGGAACCGATCACCACACTGGCAGACTGCAATACCCGCTGAGCACCTGAATCCAGCTGAGCCGCTTCGCTGACACCTAAACCCATAATATGCAGATGCATCAGTACCACTCTCCCCGATTACAGCGCAGTAAGGCGTTGCAGGTCGCCGACGACACCGCACTGCCACCCTGTCGTCCCAGCAACGTGATGCATTCAATACCCAGCTGCTCGTGCAGATCCCACAGGGCTTGCTTGGACTCTGCGGCCCCAACAAAACCCACCGGCATGCCGATAATCAGCGCCGGTTTTGGAGCACCGTCTTTGATGTTCTCCAACAAACGAAATAACGCGGTAGGTGCATTGCCGATGACCACCACTGCGCCAGCCAAATGCTCCTGCCACAACGCAACCGCGGCCATCGAGCGGGTTTCACCACGGGCTTTCGCCAGTTCAGGCGCTTGAGGATCATTGAGGAAACACAACGGTGGCTGGGAGATCATCCGTTTGGTAATCCCCTGCTTCACCATCTCTGCATCACACAAAATCGGCTTATTCTCACTCAGTGCCTGTAAACCCTGTGTACACGCGTGCTGGCTAAAGCGTACCTGTGAGGCAACCTCCGGCATCCCGATGCTATGCACTATCCGCATCACAACCTGCTGTTCATCGCGATTCAGGCCGGACAGATCGGTTAGCTCACGTATCTGGCGAAAGCTTTCCTGCTCGATCGCGACAGGGTTTATTTCGTATTTAAATGGCACGTTGTTTTCCTAAATTTAAACTGGCGAATGTCGCCCTCAGAGAGGGCTGCTACAAGACATAATCCACTGTCACAGACACCTCGCTCCCATGCTCCCGCGTGGGAATGCAGACCACTCCGCGCCCACTGCAAACTCACACCACGCGCTGTGCTTAACCCGCTGTATGGATTCCCACGGAGGACCGTGGGAACCAGAATGCGTCCGTGGCAACCCGACACCTCGTTCCCATGCTCCTGCGTGGGAATACAGACCACTCTGCGCCCACTGCAAACTCACTCCACACGCAGAGCTTAATCCGCTGTATGGATTCCCACGGAGGACCGTGGGAACCAGAATCAACCTTGGCTACCCTTCACC
>JAGSHA010000275.1 GCA_023954795.1 Oceanospirillaceae bacterium
CGCTTAAAGAATGGAAAACACTTTTGGAAGACGGCGGAGTATTGGTGTTTAGCGACTTAGTCTGGTTTACAAACAGTCCCAGTGAAGAGGTTGCAGCTTACTGGGAAAAGGCCTACCCAGAGATGGCAACCGTCGATGAACGTGTTAAACAATCGGAAACCGAAGGGTATGAGGTCGTTGAAAGTTTCACGTTAAACGAAGAGGCCTGGAGCGCCTACTTTGAACCACTTCAGGCGCGCGTTCATTCCGTTAAAGGTGAAATGATAGGGTCGCCTGCGCTTAAGGATATTGAAGAGGAGCTTGCGATCTGCCGTCAGTACCCGGATGAATTCGGTTATCAAATGTTTGTGCTTCGCAGGGTGTAACTTTTCCCTTATTAGCATCCAGTTTCTAGCGTTTGGGATATATGTCTGTTTTGGGCCAGGCAGCGACCGGGATTGGTCGCCTATCGGTAGAAGACGAACTCTGGCATTTACCCTGCCTATCCTATATTAGAACCACTGCTTGGATGATGAACGGGCTGCCAGAAAGCACTCAGGCACTGTGTTGATTGAACAGGTAAGCGGCGAATGCCAGCCAGGAGATCACAAGTAGAATCCAGGGGAGCTTAGAACCCGACTGGGCCGTTTGGGCTGTATCGGTAATTGTTTCAGGGGCGCTGGCAGAGGCTGCGGATTTCACTTTCTTACGCTGGCGATCCTGCTCGCGAGCCTTGGACTTTTGCTGTTTTTTATACTGAGCAATCCCTTTCTCAATCCCCTGAGCGATCAGTTTGGTCTGTTCCTTAGTCTGGCCCGGTTTTTGGGTTGCGCGGGCGATCTTCAGTGCGTCCGTTTTGGTTTCGTCTGATACGACCTCTTTTTTCGGGGATTTTGCCATGGTTCGCCGTGTCCTTCGCAGATGGTGAAAGCGGTCAGTATACCGCGATCACGCCGCTGCGTTCTTCCTTCGCTCACTTCTTCTATCCGGCAGGGATAGAAGCTCTGGTGAGTGCCCTCTAGTTTTGATGTGTTGACGTGAGGGGGCGCCGAAATTTGTTCAGGCCAGCGGCAATTATCGCTACGACCACCACGGAAAAGATAAAGCGCCCCAGTAATACACCGCTTGCGTCCGCCCCGAGGGCCATCACAAACAATGTATCTTCAATCAGGCTGTGACACAGGCTCATAAAACACAGTGACAGGAAAATGTCCTTCTTGGCCACATGACCGGCTTGGGCTTCTTTGATGATCAGTGCGCCGCCGTAGGTCAGCCCTAATAGCGTGCCGAACATGGTTAGTGTGGTTGCACGACCTTCAATGCCCATCACTCTAAGGATCGGCGTCAGTACTTTTGACAGCAGATCGGTGATCTTCAGTAGATCAAACAGCTTCAGTACCACCAGCAACACCACAATGATGACAAACACCCAAAATAACGACTGAACATTACTCCAGGTCCAGTCGGCCCACGTCGCTTTGCTGGTGTCTTCCAGTTGAGGCAACCATGCAAGCTCCAGCGGTTGTTGCAGCCAGCCACCGGCTTTGTAGATTGCGTTGAGGCCCGCGCCATAGATCAGTGCGCCAAAGAATCGCAGTGCGGCGGTAAACCAGAAGCTGGCACCGGCTTTCTGTGCAATGCGTTGTTCAACGGGCAGGGCGTGGGCAATCAATACCATCGACCAGAGCACGGTCACTTCGGCAACGGTGATCTCCAAATTGGGCAGTATGCCGATAAATACCGCAGCACCGCCGTAAATGTTGACCAGCAAGGCACTGACCCAGACCAATCCCGCTTGTTCCGGCAAACCGACGATACCCATCAGTGGGCTCAACCACAGTGCGAGTGTATCGATGACACCCAGATCCTGAGCCACCTTCACGGCGATCATCACCGGGATCATGACCTTAACAAGTGACCAAAACAGATGGATCGAATCTTTGATGATCGATTTTAGGTGTTCGAAAGTAGAGGAGATCAGGGTAATAGACATTTCATTGTTGCCATAAGTCATTAGATTCTATGGCTTTATGCTATCGAAAAGTGTATCGAATGTGTGGTCAATAATTTTGCATTTGTGCGCTATTATTGCGTAAGTGATATTAATAATGGTTAGAAGTTGCAATGGATAACATTGATCGTCGAATTATAAAGGTTATGCAGCAGGATGCATCATTGTCCAACGTGGAGTTGGCAGAGTTGGTTAACCTGTCTCCGTCCAGTTGTTTACGCCGGGTACAGAAGCTTAAAGCGGACGGTGTGATTACTAAAACCGTGGTGCTGGTGGACCCGGATAAGCTGGATCGTTCATTGTGCGGCATTGTTGAAGTGAGTCTTGAGCGACATGGTACCGAAGCACGCAAAGATTTCGTCGACAAGGTGAAACAGGAAGGCGCGATTACACAGGCGTACTCAGTCACCGGCGAAGCGGACGTGATTCTGGTGTTGCACCTAAGAGATATGAAAGAGTACGCCGCGCTCTGTGATCGTCTGTTGAACTACGATCCAAACGTGGTGAAATTCAGTACCTTGTTTGCCATGGAAGAATACAAAAACACCACTGAGATTCCGGTGACGGATGCGGATAACCGGTAAAGATGGCAGCGGGAGGGTGTTACGGTCGCCGAAAGGCCCGGCGATGCAACTCGCCAGCGCTTTCGGCTATTCGGTTGTAGGTTTGCTTAGCCTAGCTCATCGACTAACACCGCATTGGAATAGATCAACGCGTCGTCATTTGCGCGATGGCCTTTCAGGAAGAAGTGCCCCCGATGTTCGTGTTTATGAACGAACACATGGAATGAAGCATCGGCCAGTTCGCCGCAGTCTTCGGGTGTTTTCAGCTCAAGGCTCGACAGCTTAACTTTAATGTCGGCTTGGGTTTCGTCATCGTTTGCCGCTAAGCGGTCTTCAATGGATTCCATCTGAAGTCGATAATCTTCTCCAACACGAAAGCTAATCAGCCCCATCGGGACAGACTTTTCTGCTCCCGCCGGTTTACACCAGGACTCAATCGTAAACGTGTTCATGATTGCCTCTCTCGTATACTGGGTAGTCTCACCAACAAAGATAGCAGTCAGAATAGAAACTGCTGGCAGCATGAATGATTTGCAGGTGGATTACGCCGTCAACATCAGGCTGATACCGATCAGCACCAGCAGGAGAAATGAGAGTCGGCGCATGGTTTGGTCACTAAACGGTGGCGGAAACCGGCGACCTGCAACCGTTGCGAGGGATACGGCAGGGACGCAGAGCAGGCCGATCCAAAGCATATCCAGTGTCAATTCTCCCTGAATGGCCAGTACAATCAGCCGACCGATGTTCATCATCAGGAAAATGGCGAGCAAGGATAAACGGATGTTGTCGATGCTGAAGGGTTGGCGGTAGTACTGATACACCAGCGGTGGCCCTGCGATACTGAATAAACCACCCAGCACGCCTGCGGTGGCACCGGCCACGCTGAAACTTAAGTCGCCGCTGCGCACCTTTAAAGGCTCGGGTTTCATCATAATAAAGACCCCGCCGAGGAAGATCGCACCACCCAGAATACCTTGTAGTATGCGGGCGAAGTCGCGGCTCAGGTAGGTCAGCAGGAAGACCCCAAGTATCAACGCAGGCACCAGACCTATAATGGAATATTTAAGCGCCTGACGATCCAGAACCTCTAGCTTACCTTTTAACGCTATCGAACCGTTTGCCAGCATCATCAGGCTAATAACGACGGATGCGAACGTGATGGTGGTCAGGTCAAACTGTGCAACAACCCCCAAGACGATCATGCCCATACCAAAGCCCGTGACGGTTTGGGTATAGGCCCCCACAATCATCACCAGAATAAATGCTGCGATCTGTTCAGGTGTCATAGGAAGGAGTCCTTGTCGTGGAGGTGAATACCTATAGGAGATACGGATCGTATCGAGGGATGCTTTGATGCTAACGGGAAGGGCTGATGGTGATTAGATCCAACCACTGGCGTTATGCTGAGTCCAGATAAGCGGATTGTCAGCGATAAAAATCGGGACTGGATAAGGTACACCGTCCCGATTTTTATCGCTGACAATCCGGGTTTAGAGATCAGGACATCTCTCGTATTAGTTCGGCCAGTATCTTAATGCCCGGCTCAATGGCGGATATATCAATCGCCGAGAAACCCAGCTTGATGTAGTTCTTCGGCAGATGATCACCAAAGTGATAACTGCTGCAGGAGATAATCAGCAGACCGCGTTTCGCCGCTTCTTCTTTGAGCACCGCCGTATCGATATGTTCTGGCACCTTGCACCAGTAGGATGATCCGCCTGATGGCTGTTGGTAACTGCCGGGCAGATACGTGTCCAGTGCGGCTGCCATCGCTTCACTGCGATCCTGAAAGTTACGTGCAAGACGGCGCAGCAAGGCATCGTGATAACCCTGAGCCAGAAACAACGCCACCGCACGCTGATTGTTGAGCGGGGGATGGCGTAGCATCAGTTGGCGTAGATTGCGGGCTTCACGGATCAGCTCTTTTGGCCCCACCATAAAACCCATGCGCAGCCCCGGAGCCAGTGTCTTGGATAAGCTACCGATGTAGAGCACCTGATCGTGTTTATCGAGGCTTTTTAGCGCAGGGACGGGGTTGGAGTCGTAGTTGATCTCCATTTCGTAGTCATCCTCAATGATGACAAAATCCTGCTCGGTCGCTTTTTCTAACAGTTCCATACGCCGTTCAAGCGGCATGGTGACGGTGGTTGGGC